>JAKADW010000081.1 GCA_021820165.1 Bacillota bacterium | reverse complement strand
GTTGGCCCGAGGATGCCCTATAACCGCATCTGTTCCGCATCTAGGACAAAGATCGTGGCTCCTCCCACCTGTACGTGCACCGGGTTGACATAAGCATCGGGGTGCAAGGCGCCGGCGCCAGGGCGATGAAGAACTTCTCGTTCATGGCAATGGGAGTGGATGAGGGCAAGTGTCTCGTCGAGTCGGCCCTCTTCGACCCCGATCACGAAGGTGGAATTGCCTTGGCTTAAGAATCCGCCGATGGTGTTAAGCTGGGTGTGACGGATCTTTTCCTGACGAAGCGTATCCGCCAAGTTGTTGCTATCCGCATTCTGGACGATGGCGACAATGAGTTTCAAATCCGCACCCCCTTTATCCATCTATCCTACCTGAAAACCAAGATTTTCCCAAGCAGCGACACGGCACAATATTTTCTCGAAAAAAATTTTCCGGAAGGCAATCAACCCCCTCATTTTTTTCGAGATCGGCGAATCCTCTAGTAAGAGAGGAATCGGTCTAGTTATCTGAATAGTCAGGAGGCGACAATGTCTTTCGATAATTTGCCCTCGCTGTTGCGGTATGCCGCCCAAACCTATCAAGACCTTCCGGCCCAACAGTTTAAAGTCGCCAGTCAATGGCAACAACGCACCTACCGTGAACTTTGGGATGAGGTCTGTTCGGTGAGTGATGGTCTCAAAGCGTTGGGCGTGGCCCGAGGAGACCGGGTGGCCCTCATATCCCGCACCCGCGCCGAGTGGGTGATTGCCGATTACGCGGTTATGAATTTAGGGGCTATCACCGTGCCAATCTACCCCTCCCTGCCGTCCGATCAGGTCGGGTACATCCTCGAAGATTCGGGATGCCAAGTGGCCATCGTCGAGGATGGCGCGCAAGCCGTGAAGATTCCGGACGGGCTCACCACCATTGCCTTCGAGGGTCGGCCCCGAAAGTGCCGAAGCTGGCTTTGGTTAAAAGAAACGGGGCTCACAGAAGAGTTCCCGACCGACCAGGATTTCGTTCCGCTACCGTCGGATGCCTTAGCCACCATTGTCTATACGTCGGGCACCACCGGTCGCCCGAAAGGGGTCATGCTGACTCACGGAAACATTTTGGCCAATGTCAGCGGATTCGAAGCGTTGGTTCAAGAGTATCCCGACATTGCCGTGGGACCCGGCGATGTGGCCCTTTCGTTCCTCCCCTTGTCGCACATTCTCGAACGAATGGCGCACGCTTTCGAGCTTTCGCGCGGCATTACCATTGCCTATGCTGAATCGGTGGATACTTTAGCCTCTGACCTTCTGGAAGCTCACCCCACGATTATGGTCGCCGTCCCCCGCGTGTTCGAAAAAGTCTATGCCAAGGTGGCGGAGGAAACCGCCCAAGAATCCGCCATGAAGCGACGCGTATTTCAATGGGCGGTCAATCGGGGTCGCAGGGTGTATCAACTAGCCGAAAAGGGACGTCCTATTCCTCGGCTGCTCGCCCGTCAGCGTCAAATCGCCGATCGGCTGGTCTTTAAAAAAGTACGGGACGCCCTCGGGGGCCGACTCCGTTATGTCATCTCCGGAGGTGCCCCCTTGGCCCGTGAAATCGGCGAGTTTTTCTATGCCATGGGGGTCACCATCATCGAAGGCTATGGCCTCACGGAAACGTCCCCGGTGCTCACCGTCAATCCGCCCGACCGTCCCCTCTATGGAAGTGTTGGCCAGCCATTATCCAACGTCGAGATTAAAATCGCCGATGACGGCGAAATCCTTGCGCGCGGTCCAAACGTCATGAAAGGCTACTGGAACCTGCCTGAGGAAACCGCCGCGGCGCTTCAGGATGGCTGGTTTCATACCGGCGATGTGGGTGTCATGTCGGCCGATGGGCGCCTGACCATCACCGACCGTAAAAAATCTCTCTTGGTGCTTTCGACGGGAAAGAATGTGGCCCCGGGGTTAGTGGAAACCCATCTGGTTCTTTCTCCCTACATTGAGCAAGCCGTGGTGGTCGGTGATCGAAAAAAGTTTGTGGGGGCTCTCTTGTACCTGAACCCTGATCACGTCGGGAAATGGGCTCAAGAGCGTCAGCTCGCCATGGCCTCGTACGACGATCTGTTGAACCACCCCGACTTGTACACACTTATCATGGGCGAAGTTGAACGGGTGACGGCTCCTCTGGCCGCCTTTGAGCGGCCAAAGCGGGTGCGCTTTTTGCCCCGGGAACTGACGGAAGCAAACGGTGAGGTCACCCCCTCCTTAAAAATCAAAGTGCCCGTGGTGCTCTCTCACTACGGTTATCTTGTGGAGGATCTATACGCTCACGAGCGCCCCGACTATGCACCGCCGCTAGCCGATGAGCCCGATCCTCCACCTAAGGTATCCGCTCCGGCTCTTCGGAGCCCTCCGGTCGTCGTCGATATTCTTGGCTCGGTGGTACTAGGGGCCTTATTGGGCCTTCTATTGCGGGTGATCTTATGATTGGGCCAGCGCACAATCGTGCGTCCTTTCGTTCCCTTTCCCGCCGGCAATGGCGTTGGATACTGGGCCTCATGTCCATGCTGGTGGTGGCTTGGCCAAGTATTAGCGCACTATCGAGACCCTCAGGGCGGCTCGCTACAAGCCAACACCTGGTCCAGTTCAGGAAGTCTGCCGCGCTGTTCAATGTCTTGGGGGAGGTGACATCCATCGGCCGCTCAACCCAAACGGTGGCCAAAGAGAATCAACACATGGTGCGGGTTCTAGAGAAAATGGACGCGGAGGAGTCTCGTAATCGCATCCTTGAAAAGGACCTCGAAAAGTCCTCCCGCCAGTTGCAGGGTCAACTGGGCGAGGTCTCGCGTCTCAGGGCGTTGACAGCGGCCCAGATACCGTTGACCCGCACCATCCAAGGAACGACGGGGTCTTTGGCGGCCATGATGCAGATTGTCCAACAGAGCGCCCGAAACCAAGCCCAGGATATGGGCCAAGTGGTCGCACTGGCTCAGCAAGAGCAACAGGTCATGGAGCGCCTTAAAGGCACGAGCCAAGCGATCCTGCATGATGACCTTAAACCAGCCGTGACGATTACCCAATCGATGGCAGGCCGCTGAGGAGGGGTGGAATATGTCCGTGAAAACCCTGGCATTGGGCGCCGGGATTGTTATATTGGCCGGGCTAGCTGGCCAATCTAGTCTCTTGGCCGTGAAGCTCTGGGGGTTGAATCAGGCGCTTCAGAAAAATCTTCACGCCACCCATGCCATCGTGACGGTACAACGGCAGATGGTGGCCAAAAACAACGCCTTGGGTGAGATGCTTGCGCTGACTCGCGGGATTACGGGTTCCTTGTCGCAGTTGAATGCCCAAGCGGCTGCCATTCAAGGAGACGTGACGCAGTTGCAACACATTAACCGCGTGACCAATCGGAAAGAGGGGAATATTGTGGCCACCTCTCATAATGCGGGGGCGTCCTCCGGTATCGTGAATGCCCACGTGACAGCGCTCACCCAATCCACCGCTCGGCTGTTAGAGACGCTTGACACGCTGAAATCGCTCTCTCAAGAGGAGGTCTCCACCATGCGCCAAGTCCTGCAAAACGCCTCGACGATTGAGGCGAAAACCCCATGAAACACACGCTTTGGATGCTCTGGGGCGCGGCTTTCTTGTCCCTCATTGGCGGGGGCGCCACCTTCGCCGAGGTCCACCTAGAGGCTAATGTCGCCCATCGGTTAAGTGAGGTGCATGCGGAGCTCCATGTCGCCCGGGACAGTACCAAAACCTTAAACGGGCAACTGACCCGTTTAGGCGCCGTCAACCGATCCTCCGGAGCGCTGGCCGCGCGCCTGAAAGGTACGGAGTCCGGCACGCGCGCTATTGAAGGCGGTCTCGTCCGCTTAAACGGCACCGTGACTTCTATTAACGGTCAAGTGGCCACCATCACCAAAAATACCAACCAAGCCGCCCAAAGCCTCACCGCTGGGCTCAGCCCCACCCATACGGTGAATCGTGAATTGTTGGCGGTTGATGCCGCTAATCGAGCGATCTTAGCCAACTTAGGCCAGTTGTTGTCGCTCAATCGAGCACTGAACCGCGTGCTCGAAGAGACCAATCGCAAACTACCCTAACCCCCGAAAGGAGGTCATCCGCATGACACGATCGCCCACCGTCTTAATGTCGAGTCTTCTGGTGTTCCTCGGTTCTGCCGTGGCTACCTATCATCTCACGCCATCCCTCATCCACACCGCTTCGCCCGCCCTTCGTCGTGCCCGAAGAGAGAACTTGTTCTCGATGGTTCATCGTCTGGCGTCATCCAACCAAAACCTTGAGGGGCAAGCCAGCGGCGTCCTGAAAAACCTGCAACAAGCCCATCGGCAGTTGGGAGCCCTGGCGTCGTCCCAAAAGCAGCTGAGCGAAGAAGTAGCCAAAAATAGAGAGGCACTCCATTTCATGGCCAAGGCCGTCTCCCTTAACCAGGCTCTTGTCCAAAGTCAACACGCCATCATCAGCCGGGAAGGCGTAACCCATCAAGACAACGCCGCCGTCAAGGCCAAGATCCTCGCGTTGGGAGGGCAAGTCTCCCAAGTCGATCATGCGATGGCCACGGTGTATCAGGCCTCCGTCGGACTCTCCAACAACATGGCAGCGTTGTCCAACACCTTGCGCGGGGTCCTGGCATCGCTCCACGCCTTGCAGTCAAACACCACCCTTCCTGTGGTGAATGCCCCGCTGACATCTTTACTTCCCTCCATTTTCGGTTCCTCAGGGTCATCCGCCCGACACTCATCAGGACCGACGACATCCTCAGCGTCCCCGGGAAGCTCCGTCATTTCGCCGATTCAGTCCATTTTGGGAGGATTGTAACGTGAACCGTCATCTTATCCCAGCGGCCCTAGTTTTAGTTGGCTTGGTGGGCACAGGCATTGGCCTTGCCCGCCAGACCTACCAACAGCATCGGATTGACCAGGACTCGCGCCAGGTGGTGGCCGATCTTACGGCCACCCGCCATCTCACCGCGTCGGTGGTGACCGAGCTTCAGAGCATCCAAGTGATGAATCAGCACTTGGCCACCATCAACGGGAGCATTTCCAGCGTCAACGGAAATTTAGTGGGGGAAGCCGGCCAGATGTCCGCCATCTTAAAGAATCAAGAGAGCATCTGGTCGACGCTCGCTCTCTTGAATCAAGGGTTGGTGAGGACCGATGGCGCCCTACGCCAAAACCAATCCGCCGTACGACAAACCAATAGTACGTTCCGATCTCCGGTTGGTCTGGTTCCGGTTACCGAACAGGCCAACCAACTCGTGGAGGCGCTTAATCAGGCGTCAGCGACCACCGCTCAACTGCTTCAGCAAATGGCATCCAAAATGGCACTTTTAGGGACCGTATCCCACAGCCTGCCTTGAAAGCGCGCCACGGATCCGCTAAACTAATGTAAGCCACAAAGGGGGAGATTCCGAGGCAGATAGAGATTCGATACTGCACGGCGTGAGGCTACCTTCCCCACGCCACGCGGGTGGTGAGCGAAATTCTGAACAAGTACAAGAACCAAGTCTCAACGGCAACGCTCATTCCCTCGTCCGGAGGAATCTTCGAGGTGCGTCTAGATGGAACCCTCCTTTTCTCCATAAGGAACGAGGGCGACCGGTTGCCCGAACCCGGAGAATCAGTCGAACGCATGACTGAGATGGTGACGGCCCGCTGAGGCCGTCTTTTTATGTCCCAGGGACCGAGAGCGGAACCTTCCCTGGAACCACCCCACTTCGGGGTCGAAACGGTTTTCTTCCCGGGATGTCCCCAGAACTCCATAGGTATGTGACGTTCCAACATCATTTTTCGCGGTACACTGGTGATTGCCGGAATTTCTTACGGAAGGATCTGAGCCCAATGAATCATGGACTGGATGGCCGCGTTGCACTGGTGGCGGGCGCCACCCGGGGCGCAGGACGCGCCATCGCTGTCGAGCTTGCCCGAGCGGGGGCCTTTGTCTATGCCACCGGGCGTAGCAGCCGATTCCACGGTCCCTCCGAAATGGGTCGGCCGGAAACGATCGAAGAAACGAAGGAATTGTTGCATAAAGCTCAAGGACGTGGCGAAGCGGTGCGCGTCGATCACCTTGATGGAGCGGCCGTCACGGCCCTCATTCAGAGGATTGGGGACGAGCAAGGCCGGTTAGACATTCTCGTCAACGACATGTTTGGCGGCGACCGATATGCAGAATATGACAAACGCCTCTGGCAACATGATCTAGATGGGGGGCTTCGCATGTTGCGGATGGGAGTCGATACCCATCTCATCACTCTTCACCATGCGTTGCCTTTAATGCTTCGCGGGGACCGCGGGCTCATTATCGAAATGACCGATGGGACCGCCAAGGCGAACCGGGATTTTCGCCACAACGTAGGTTTCTATTACGACCTTGTCAAAACCAATGTGGGACGGATCGTGCAGGGCTTGGCCTATGAACTCGCCCACTATCCCGTCACCGCTCTTGGGGTGACGCCGGGATGGCTGCGTTCGGAAGCCATGCTTCACTTTTTCGGGGTATCCGAGAAAAATTGGCGCGAGGCGTGCCAGAACACTCCCAGCTTCGCCATTTCGGAATCGCCGACCTATGTAGCCCGGGGTATTCGGGCCCTGGCCGCGGATCCTGACCTGTCCCGTTTCCGAGGCCGCATTCTAACCTCCCGTGAATTGGCCGATCGCTATGGAGTCACCGACACTGACGGGTCGCGACCGGATTGTTGGGGACTTATCGCCGCCCACGGTTGGGATGTCGATAATCTCGAATGGATTGAAGCCTTCCGTTAGTTTGAGCCCGTTGGCATAATAGTACGCTTGTGGCCGGAGCCTCTGCCCTCCTGATTTTTCCAGACTATTCGCGGACCCTAGCCGCGCACGGAGATGCTACACTCATTGGCGACGTGCGCCCTTCCGCCAAATTTCGATCGGTGCCGCGAATAATATGATAGAGAAATCATTTTGGGTTATTAGGAGGATTCTATGCGCTGTCCCAAATGTCAGCGTGACAATTTCCCCGGATCCCAATTTTGTCGCCATTGCGGGACCCGGTTAAAAAGCCGATGGATTGGGTTTCGCTTCCGCCTCCATCAATGGCGCTGGTACCAGATGGTACTCGGCGCCTTCGCTCTGGTGCTTCTGCTGGGTGTCATCTTTGCCGGATACGAAACGGTCTCGGCCATCGACCATATGCCGCAACTGGGTGGCTTGGTAAACGTGGCGCGGACCGGCCAAGACTCGGTTGTGTACGATCGCTTTAACAAACCGGTGGCCTACCTTCATCTCAATATTAATCGGATCGACGTGCCTTTATCCGATGTGTCCCCCTCGATGCAGGAAGCCGTGGTAGCCATCGAAGATCATAACTTTTGGCATCAGAATGGACTGGATGTCCGCGCCATCGCCCGTGCCACCGTCCATGACTTATTACATACCGGCGGTCTTCAAGGGGCCAGTACCATTTCCGAGCAGTTAGCGAAAATGCTCTACCTGCGGGATAATCGTACGCTTCGTTACAAGATTCAAGAGTTTGTCCTGGGGTTGGAACTCGCACACCGCTATCCCAGACGGCAAATTCTTGACATGTATCTTAACGAAGTCTATCTGGGCGATGGCGCATACGGCATTGCGGCGGCCGCCCGCGCCTATTTCGATGAGTCGCCGCGGAAGCTCACCCTGGCTCAAGCCTCTATGCTGGCGGGACTTCCCCAAGCGCCAAGCCTCTACGACCCTCTCGTCCATTACCATCTCGCCAAAGCGCGGCAAAAGTTGGTGCTGCAAGCGATGGCTAAATACGGAGATATTACCGAACGCCAGGCTCAAGCTGCTTATCGCGCACCGCTTCATTTTAAACCTCAGAAGATTAACCAGTCGAATCGCACCACCCCCTACCCCTGGTACATTCAGCATGTGGTTCACGTGTTAGAAAACAAGGGTTTGTCGCCAGCAGAGATTTATGATGGCGGACTTAAAATTTACACCAATCTCGACCCCACCATCTATACCATTGCCCAGCAGGCCGTGGACCAGTGGATGACCCACAACTTTGGGTCCAACCCCGCTTACCAAGCGGCCGTCATGGTGGAAAATCCCCACACCGGGGCCGTATGGGCCGTTATTGGCGGCCGGCAATACCAAGGCCAT
>JAKADW010000080.1 GCA_021820165.1 Bacillota bacterium | reverse complement strand
GCTGGCTCCCAAAAACGTCCACACTAAAGGAGGCGTGAGCACGCCTCGGGAAGCGAGATAGGCGAGGGCGACGGTAAGCCCGACGGCGAGACCCTGACCGATGGTGAGCGCCAAAAGTTGGATCGAGGGTTTCATCAGTATTTCTCCTCGAGAAGAGCCGAAATCTCATCCCGACTCACGGGTGACGGGGCTGGGCGCCGGGGCAGATAGTGGACGGCCGGTCTCGCACCCAGTTCCGGCAAAAGCCCAAATCCTTGCCGCTCGGCCACTAACTTCGACACCTCCGAGGTCGGATCGTCCAAATCCCCGAACGTGCGCGCGTGGGTGGGACAACTCTGCACGCAGGCGGGCTGGCGCTCTACCTCGGGCAATGTCTCATCCTCAATACGGTCGATACAGAGGGTGCATTTCTTGACCACGCCTTCCTCTTCGTCAAACTCGCGCACCCCGTAGGGACACGCCCACATACACAATTGACACCCAATGCAACTCTCGTAATCGACAAGCACCACCCCATTATCTGCGCGCTTGTAGGAGGCGCCGGTGGGACACACGGGCACACACGGGGCATCATAGCAATGCATGCAGGCTTTCGGGAGATACATCACCTGGGTGTTGGGATACTCGCCGGATTCCATGGTGACAATGCGATTCCACCACATGCCATCCGGGTCTTGATAGGGATGCTCATCTGGCACCGGGCCAAAAGCCCCCGACGTATTATGCTCCTTGCACGATACCTGACAACTCTTACAGCCGACGCATTTGTTCAAGTCGGTAATAATCGTAAGCTGCACGTTATGATCTCCTTTCGGGCCCGGCACTTTGATAGGCGAAGTACCCAATGTCGGGCGGTGGTGAGGCGGGCTTACGGCCGTCCACGCGCGGCCACACCTCATGAATCTCCGAGGGATACACCTTGACCCGCGCATCGTACCACCCCGCCTGACCGGTCACGGGGTCGTTGTTGAAAAATCCCTGATCCCCACCGGCTATGCGATCGGGAATGATATGGTTGATTAAAATGGCGCGCTGCACCTCCGGACTTTGTGGATCCAAAGCCCAGGATCCTGGGCCCTTGGCAATCGCATTCCAGGTCCAGACCGTATCCGGCTCCACGGCATCGGACAATCGCAGTTTCCCCGTCATGCGGCCGATGCGGGACTCAATCCATACCCACTCTCCCTCCTGAAGCCCCAAGGCCGCCGCTTTTTTCGGGTTCATGAAAAGGGGGTTCTCATTCAATAACTGACGAAGCCAGGCATTGTGGGACCCCCAGGAATGGTAGTGGGTCATGGGCCGCTGGGTGATGATGCGTAAGGGATATTGCGCTTGTTCGTCGGGCCGGTCCTCCAGTGGCGCGTACCAAATGGGCACGGGAGAAAAGTAGGTCTTCAACCGCTCTTTCAAGGCCGGGTCCTGGGGTTTCTTGCCCGGCCAAAACCCCAGACCCGCCAACCGAAAGGTCTGCAGCGGCTCGGAATAAAGATGGAGGGTAATCGGATCCGGTGATCCGACAAACTTCACCTGGTGGGCCCAATCGAGATATCCCTGATTAGCCATGCGGTAATAGCGATGCGAATCGGGTAACCGCCACTCGAAAAACGCCTTATGGGCCGCGTAGGCTTCCAATTGGTGGGGATTGGGCTCACCCACCAGTACCTGGTCCCCCCTCTTCCCGCGAAACCCCATGAGAAGCCCGACGCCCGAGCCCGGTTCGGTCTCCCATCCTTGAATAAAGTCGGCATAGGTCTTGTAGCGCGGGACGCCCTGGTCCACGAAACCGGGCAGCTCCAAGCGATTAGCCAACTCAATGAGCACATCGGCCGTGGGCCGGACATCGCCCAATACCGGGACCACGGGCTGGCGAATCGAGTCGGCAGGACCCGAGGGTTCCGAAATCGGACGGTCCTGAAGCGACGTGGCATCCCATCGCTCCAAGTAGGTGGTATCGGGAAAGACTACGTCGGCATAGGCCACCGTCTCCGAGTCAAAGGCGTCAAAAACCACCACGTGCGGGATTTTATACTCGCCCGTCACCTCGTCTCGTGCTGTCAACATCTCTCGGGTGGTGAGCGTGTTCCAGGTCGAATTCCAGGCGATGTTGGCCATGTAAATCATGAGGGTGTCAATAGCGTAGGGCGTCTTGTCATGGGCATTGGCCACCACATTTTGAATCGTACCGTGGGCCGCTAGCGGGTATTTCCACGAATAGGCTTCATCGATGCGAATCGGCTCATCCCCATCAACCAAAAGGTCGTCGGGGCTGGTGGGATATCCCAGCAAGGGTGCTTTGGCCGCCCGATTCGGCCCGTAGTCCCCGGGATTGGGTGCAGGCTTTACCGGGGGCGGTACCGGCTTCGGATAGGGACTCTTATAAAGAAACCCACCGGGGGCATCCACCGTCCCGAGCATCATCATCAAATCGAACAGGCCGCGAATGGTTTGAAACCCATTGGTGTGGGCGGCCAAGCCCCGCATGGCATGAAAAGCCACCGGTCGTCCGATGGTTACCGCATGATGGTTTCCGTAAATGTCGTCCCAGGGAATGGGAAGCACCAGGGGTTCTTCTTGAGAGACCCGGCCCATTTCCAACGCCAGGCGAACGATGGTCTTCTTGGGAATCCCGGTCACCTCTTCCGCCCAGGCCGGGGTGGCCCGTTCGATTTCCCGAACGAGCGCTTGGAAGGCGGGCTCTAGGGTCTGGCCATCGCGGTGAAATTGTCCCGTTAAGACGCCCTGCCCTTGGGCTTTTCGATAGGGGACTAATTCCCCCGATTCCAACCCGACCCAGAGGTCCCCGTCTTCGGTGCGGAAAAAAAGTCCGTCCCGAGGAGTCCCTGGGGCTCGGATCACCAATCCCGGCGCATTGGTCCAGGAAGAGAGGAACCCTTTATCGTAAAGATTTTCCCGATACAGCACGTGCATCAAGGCTAAAATAAAGGCGCCGTCAGTTCCGGGGCGGATGGGCACCCATTCATCGGCTAAGGCCCCATAGCCGCTCCGTACCGGATTGACCACGATGAAGCGGCCGCCCCGTTCCTTTAACGCCGAAATGGCCAGCTTTAAGGGGTTGGAGGGATGGTCTTCCGCGACCCCAAACATCATGAACCAGCGGGCATGCTCCAGGTCTGGCCAACCAAACTCCCAAAAACTGCCCCCGACGGAATACATGCCCCCCGCCGCCATATTGACCGAACAAAAACCCCCATGAGCGGCCCAATTGGGCGTGCCAAATTGTCGGGCCCAATATCCATTAAACGCCTGCATCTGATCGCGACCCGTGAAATAGGCGAGCTTTCGCGGATCCGTGGCACGAATGTCTTTTAGCCAAGCTGTCACTTGACTTAACGCCGTCTCCCAGTCGACGGGCACCAACCGGCCTTCACCTCGGGGAGCCCCGGGCTCACGCATCAGCGGCGTCTTCAGGCGCGCCGGACTGTACTCGGTCATAATGCCGGCCCCACCCTTGGCGCACCACACCCCCTTGTTCACCGGATTTTCCGGGATGCCAGACAAAAAGCGCACCCGGTCACCTTCTAGGGTCACTTCAATGCCACAACGGCAGGCACACATGTAGCAGGTGGTATGCAGGCGCCGGACGTTCCCGGCCCCCTCTTCCAAAACCTTCGGTTGCTTTAATGCCATGTCGTTCTTCCCTTCCTCATCGGGATTCGCTTATAGTTACCGTAAAGGAAGGGTGGCCGTGATGCGTATCAAAATTCCGATATGGCTCGACAGGTTTACTTATACCCACCCGGGGTGTCACACATGAACGAGCAAGTGTGGCGCACATTTAAAGCGGTGGGTGAACACCAGAGCCTGTCCCAGGCCGCTCGATCGCTCAATCTATCCCAGTCAGCGGTCAGCCAACAGATTCACCAGTTGGAATCCGCGTATGGCACGCCGCTCCTCATCCGCACCTCGCAGGGAGTCCGGCTGAACGATGCGGGAGAAATTGTGTACCGCTATGTCACCCAGTTGCTCCATACCTGGGAGACCTCTAAGCGCACGGTGGCACAACATTTAGCGGATATGCCGGAACGTCTCACCGTAGGCGCGAGTCTCACCATCGCTGAGTTCATCCTGCCACGGGTTCTGGCGCGGTTGGGGCAGAATTCCAGGCGCCCCCAATTTACTCTCTATATGGCCAATTCCCATGATATTAAGGACCGTGTGCTGGAGAAGGATGTCGATTTAGGCCTCATCGAAGCGCCCATCCAGCATAGCGCGCTCGCCATCCGCCCGTTTCTCGCCGACCGCCTCAATCTGGTGGTGAGTCACGATCACCCCTTGGCGCATCAGAATCGGATTAGCCTTCAGCAACTGCGCAAACTCTCCCTCGTCATCCGCGAACCCGGATCGGGGACGCGCATGGTAATGGAGTCGGCGCTGGGACAGCTAGGCATTAGCGTCAATGATCTCAATATCCACTTTGTCCTCGGCACCACCCAGGCCATCAAAGCCATGATTATCCAGCAACACGACGCGAGTATCCTCTCGCCGTACACCATTTTGCCGCACGAACGCCACTTGTTTCATATGCTAGAGGTCGAGGGGCTTCAGCTCTGGCGCCATTTCACCATCATCCATCACCATGAATTTTCCCACCCGCTCGCGGAATCGCTAATCCGGGCGCTCATGGCTGAAAACTGGGGCGATCTGCTTTCTTAAGAGACCCCCAGTTAGGCGGTGGTCTCCAGTTCTCGCGCCAACTGCGTTAACGTCGCCTTGGCATCACCGAATAGCATCCGCGTCTTTTCATCATAGTAGAGGGGATTGTCGACGCCCGCGAATCCTCGCCCGAGCGATCGTTTCAGCACCACCACCGCTTTCGCGTCATCCACATTCAAAATCGGCATACCATAGAGAGGGCTTCCCTGGGCCGTGCGCGCCGCAGGATTGGTGACGGCGTTGGCACCAAGCACCAGCACGACGTCCATATCCCGAAAACGAGGGTTAATACGATCCATTTCCCAAAGGGCTTCATAGTCGATATTGGCTTCCGCCAATAAGACATTCATGTGACCGGGCATGCGGCCGGCCACCGGATGAATGCCGAACACCACCTGCACCCCAAACCGCGTGAGGAGGTCGGTGACCTGTTTCACTTCCATCTGGGCGCGGGAGACGGCCAACCCGTAGCCCGGCACAATGGCTACACTGCGTGCATAGCGAAGAAGCCAGGCAATATCTTGCGCTGATGCCTCCTGGATACTCCCCTCCTGCTCGGCCGCGCCCGAACTCCCCTTCAACGTCCCCCAGAGCACGCCCAAGAGGGACCGGTGCATCGCTCGGCTCATTTCCTGGGTTAATATGGTTCCCGAAGCCCCCACCAAGGTCCCGGCGATGATGAGAATCGGCAGATGCAAGACGAAGCCCGTCGCCGCCGCCGAAAGTCCCGTGAGCGCGTTTAAGAGCGAGATCACCACCGGCATGTCGGCCCCACCGATCGGTAGTGTCAGCATAGCCCCGGCAAGCGCAGCCGCCAAGAGCGTGAGGCTTATAGGCGCTAGACCGGTGGGATTCACGGCCCCCGCGATGCCGAACGATATCGCGACTAGCATCGCCAGAATCCCGGCCATGCGCCACACCCGAAGTCCTTTAAGACTCGGCAACCACTCTTGAAGCTTCAAAAACGCGATCACGCTACCACCAAAGCTTACGGATCCCAAAAGCACCGTCACCAGCGCCAGCCAAAGGGATGCCCCGTGGCTTCCGTGCCAGCCACCCGCGGCCACCAGGGCCGCCGCCCCACCGCCCAGACCATTAAACATGGCCACCATCTGCGGCATAGCCGTCATTTTCACCCGACGAGCGCCCGCGGTTCCCCCCAGCACACCCGCGGCCACAGCGACAAGAACCCCGACTAAATGGGAAAAGTGCCGAAGACTCACCAGCGTCGTGAGGAGCGCCAGCGCCATTCCCATGGCCAGCCACCGATTGCCTTTTAAGGCGCTGGCCGGTGACCCCATGAAACGTAGCCCCAGCACCAAGAGCGTGGCGGCCGCCATATAGCCCAATTGAACGGCGATGGTCACTCGCTGGCACCCCCATTACTGCGAAACATCCCTAAAATCCTGTCGGTCACAGCAAATCCCCCGACCAAGTTAATGGTGGCAAAAAACACCGCCCCATAGGCCATCACACTCGCGACACCGGTGGGCGAGCTAAACGCCAACACCAGCGCCCCTAACAGAATCACTCCATGAATCGCATTAGTGGCCGACATGAGGGGCGTATGAAGAATTGACGGGACTTTCGCGATGACTTGAAACCCGGCCAAAATGGCCAGCACGGTAATGTAAAGTTCAGCGACCAGGGACATTCGCAGCACATCCTTCAGCTTCGATAGAGGTTAAGCGGGATTGGATGACGGGACTCACGGGTTGGCCCCGATCCATCATGATCGTCCGGTTCACTAATTCGTCGTCAGGTAGCTTGACGAGATGAGAGTCATCCCGTTCTAACCCCTCAGCGATCAAGTATTCAAGAAAGGTGGTGAGGTTTTTCGCGTAGAGTCGACTCGTGTCCCCGGGAAGATCCTGATACGCGCGGGTCAAACCGACGATGCGCACCCCATTGTGGACGATTTCCTGATCGGGCCTGGTCAATGCCGTGTTTCCGCCCGTCAACGCGGACAGGTCGATAATCACCGAACCGGGGCGCATGCGCTCAATCATACTCTGGGTGATGAGAATCGGGGCTGACCGTCCGGGAATTTGCGCCGTGGTCACGACCACATCAGCCCGTTCCACGGGATCGGCCAACCGTTTGACCTCTTCCGTTTCCGCATCCTGATCCAAAGCGTTCGCATAGCCGTCCGCCGTGCCGCTCGCCTGCACGTCGACGGTCAGAAAACGTCCCCCCACGGACTCTACTTGTTCTTTGACTTCCGGTCGGGTGTCGAACGCCTCCACGACCGCCCCTAGCCTGTGCGCGGTGGCGATCGCCTGCAACCCCGCCACGCCCGCCCCCAACACCAGCACCCGGGCCGGGGGAATGGTTCCGGCGGCCGTCATCAACAGCGGAAAGAACTTGCGGAGGCGTTCTGCCGCCACCATGACGGCCCGATATCCCATCACCGTACTAAGTGACGACAGCACATCCATGGACTGAGCTCGGCTAAGACGGGGAATGGCATCCAAACTCACAGCGGAAAGCCGGGCGCCACACCAGGCTTTTAAGACCTCCTCGGGAATCGTGTGCGGACGGACCATCCCCACTAACAGCGTGCCCGGTCGAGCCTGCTTAAATCGTCCGGGATCGGTGGGCGGCTCGGCAAACGTCAAGACGTCCGCGGTTTTGAGGACCGCCCCGTCGTCGACCACCTGCGCCCCCGAAGCGTCATACGCCGCATCCTCCCACCCCGCCTGGATGCCGAGGCCCCGGGCGATAACCACATGGTGCCCCTTGGCCGTGAGGCGCCCGGCCATCTCCGGCGTTAAGCTCGCAAGGGCGTCCGAGCGGTCCCCTTGCACTGCGCCAATAATCACGGTCGAGTCCCCCTGCGACATGTTTTAGCTATTGTAGGAAGATCGTCCGCGAACGGCAACATTTTCCCCGCGAAGAGTCGGTTTTAGGGGGTAACTGGTTTGGCTCAGCCGAACATGGGAAATCCTCGGGGGCTCATCGGCTAAATTGCCACATTTATTGTTCACCAAGGAGGAATTTATTAACTTTACGCGAATACAAAGAGATGTCACGCAATTTATAAGGGGGGTTGTGGCGATGATTCCGGTGTACCCGATTGGTGCCGTGGATTGGCTGACGACCCAAACCTTATATCACGGAATCGCCGAGTTGGGGGAGGAGGCCGTCGTGCTCTGCTGGCCCACGTCTCCCTATGTCTCACTGGGCTGTCACCAAGACGGGGATGAGTTTGATCCCTCTTCAAAACTTCCGGCGTTACGGCGGCGGGTCGGGGGGAGCCTCGTCTATTTAGATGACCAGCAGGTCTTTTTCCAGGTCATTCTGAATCCCAGTCGATTCCCCGATGTCCGTCGGCCCATGGATTGGTACCGGCTCGCCCTGAACCCGGTCGTTAACTATCTGGCCGATCTGGGTCTTCGTGCCGAGCTCAATCCGCCCGCGGACATTCTGGTCAATGGGCGCAAAGTATCC
>JAKADW010000079.1 GCA_021820165.1 Bacillota bacterium | reverse complement strand
TCCGACCGCTGGCATCGGCATTAAGCCCATCACCCGCTTTGGCAGTGAACGCCTGATTCGCCGGGCCATCCGCTACGCTATCGACCACAAGCGACGTTCTGTCACCATGATGCATAAAGGAAACATCATGAAGTTTACCGAAGGGGCATTTCGAGACTACGGATACGCTTTGGCGGCGCGGGAGTTTCCGGACCAGGTCATTTCCGAAGAGGCGCTGTATCGGGACTACGACGGCAAGGTTCCAGAGGGCAAAATCGTGTTGAAAGATCGGATTGCTGACATTACCTTTCAACAGGTGTTGTTGCGTCCGGATGAATTTGACGTCATCGCCGCTCCCAACTTGAATGGAGACTACCTGTCGGATGCCTTGGCGGCTCAAGTCGGCGGTGTCGGCATGGCCCCCGGCTCCAACATTTCCGATGACGTGGCGGTGTTTGAGGCGACTCATGGGACGGCGCCCAAATATGCCAATCAAGATAAGGTGAATCCGAGTTCGTTGATTCTCTCTGCCATCATGATGCTGGAGCATCTAGGTTGGCAGGAAGCGGCGGATCGCATTCGAACAGGGCTTGAGTCGACCATCGCTCGGAAAATCGTGACCTATGACCTCGCCCGTCAGACGGCCGGGGCCCGCGAAGTTAAGACGTCTGAATTCGCCAGTGCTATTATTGACTCGCTGTAATTTTGACTGAAGGGGTGGTATCAATGTTCCGTCGACATAAAATTACCGTGCTAGGGGCCGGGGCCACAGGGGCCACCACGGCTCACTTGCTGGCGCTCAAAGAGTTGGGCGACGTGGTGCTGGTGGATATTCAACCAGGTACCCCGCAGGGGAAAGCGCTGGACATGTGGGAATCCGGCCCTATTGAAGGGTTTTCCGCCAAAGTGGTGGGTTCCAACGATTACGACCTCACGGCTGACTCGGATGTGATTGTGGTGACGGCGGGCATGCCGCGTAAAGAGGGCATGAGCCGCAACGACTTGCTCAAGGTGAATTCTGACGTGGTCTACGGGGTGGTGGAAAAAGCGAGTCAGGTCTCGCCCAATGCCGTGATTGTGGTTCTGACCAATCCGGCCGACGTGATGACCTATGTTGCCCAGAAAGCCAGTGGATTTCCGCACCACCGCGTGATGGGGCAGGCCGGGGTGTTGGACTCGGCTCGATTCCGCACCTTTTTGGCCGACGCGCTCACTGTTTCGCCGAAGGATATCTCTGCCTTCGTGATGGGCGGGCACGGAGACGATATGGTGCCGTTGGTTCGCTACTCCTATGCCGGCGGGATCCCCATCGAGAAACTGCTGCCCAAGGAAACCATCGACCAGATTGTCAAGCGCACCCGTACCGGTGGTGGGGAAGTGGTCTCACTCTTGAAGACTAGCTCGGCATTCTATGCTCCGGCATCGTCGCTCGCCGACATGGTAAAGGCGGTGTTGTTGGACGAGCGGCGCATTATGCCCGTCATCAGCTACCTCAACGGTGAATATGGCGAGCGAGACATCTATGTGGGCGTTCCGGCCGTCGTCGGTGGCAACGGGGTTGAAAAGGTTCTGGAAGTGGACTTTACGGCAGAAGAAAAAGAGGCCTTCAAAAAGTCGGTCAACTCGGTACGCGAGCCTTTGTCACTACTGACGCTTTAAAGATATAGACGGGAGGACGACGATGGAAAGTCGGGAAAAGGCTCTCGCCTACCATGAGAAACACCGGGGAAAGATTCAGGTGGTGTCCAAGGTTCCGGTCCGAGACCAAGACGATCTATCTTTAGCCTATACTCCGGGAGTGGCGGAGCCGTGTCGGGAAATCCATCGTGATGAGCGTCTGGTGAATCGCTATACCAACCGAGCCAATACGGTGGCCATTGTCACCGATGGTACGGCAGTGTTGGGGCTGGGTGACATCGGCCCTAAGGCGGGGTTGCCGGTAATGGAAGGCAAGGCCATCCTGTTCAAGATGTTCGGCGGGGTGGATGCGTTTCCCATTTGCCTGGACACCAAAGAACCGGAAAAGATTGTCGAGGTCGTGCGGTTGCTCGAGCCCTCCTTCGGCGGTGTCAATCTCGAAGACGTCTCCGCGCCGCGGGCGTTCGAGAGTGAGGCGCGATTAAAAGAGGTGCTAGACATTCCGGTGTTTAATGACGACCAGCACGGGACGGCCGTGGTGGTGGGGGCCGCTCTTTTAAACGCGCTACGCTATGCCCAAAAGCGCATCGACCAGGTGCGGATTGTCTTTAATGGGGCGGGTGCCGCTGCCATTGCCACCACTAAGCTTCTGTTTGAACTGGGCGCCGAGGATATCCTTCTGGTTGATCGGGAGGGCCTCATCTATGAGGGCCGGTCTCAAGGCATGAATCCCTATAAAGAGGAAATCAGCCGCCTTACTAATCGGGACCGGCGGCAGGGCGACCTCGCTGCCGCATTGACTGGCGCCGACGTGTTCATTGGTGTGTCGGTGGCGGGGGCATTGACCATGGATATGATGCGGGGGATGAACCCCGGCGGCATTGTCTTCGCCTTGGCCAATCCGGTGCCCGAGATTTGGCCGGTGCACGCCTTGGAAGGTGGTGCCAAGGTGGTGGGGACGGGCCGGTCTGATTGTCCCAATCAAATCAACAACGTGCTGGGGTTCCCCGGCATTTTTCGGGGAGCTTTGGACGTTGGCGCCCGGGACATTAATGGTGCCATGCTCGTTGCGGCGGCGAGGGCGCTGGCCAATCTGATTTCTGACCGCGATTTGAAAGATGATTACATTATCCCCAACCCGATGGATCGGCGGGTGGCTCCGACCGTCGCCGAAGCGGTAGCGCGAGCGGCCCAGGAAAGCGGAGTCGCTACGGTGGACGTGGATCCCGAATGGGTCAGTCGTCATTGTCGGATGCTGGTGGATGATGTAATCGGGACCGAAGAGAAGATTCTCGAGGGGGACGAATAGGTGAAGCAGTACGAATATCTGGCCAAACAAGCATTGGCTGAACAGGGTATTCCTATTCCGCCGGGCCGTCTGGTCAATACTCCAGACGACGCCGCCGAGGCGGTCAAGGCCATCGGGCCGGCGGCGCTTAAGGCGCAAGTGCTAGTCGGTGGCCGCGGCAAGGCGGGTGGGATTCGGTTTGCACAAACGCCGGAAGAAGCTCGCGAAACAGCTCAGGCTATGTTGGGCATGGACTTAAAGGGCTACACCGTGGAGCGGCTTTATGCGGAAGCCAAGCTGGACATTGAACGGGAGTTTTACATATCGGTGACCACCGATCGCAACAAGAAGGTCCCGCTGGTGATGGCGTCATTGTCCGGGGGTGTGGAAATTGAGGATGTGGCGGACTCAGAAATCGTTCGTCAGTGGGTCAATCCGCGAGTCGGAGTTCTGCCCTATTTCGGTCGGCAAATGGCTGAGCGTCTTGGGTTGAAGGGGACGTTGGCCAAGGAATTTGCAGACCTTGTGGTCAAGCTCTATCACATCTATCGCGAGCGCGATGCGGAATTGGTCGAGATTAACCCGCTTGCGGTCGTCGACGGCCATTTGATGGCGGCGGATGCCCGTTTGAACATCGACGATTCCGCCTTGTTCCGGCACAAGAACGTGGAGCGCATTGAGGAAGGGTCCGCGCTCGAAAAGAAGGTCCACGAAATTGGCCTCGCCTATGTGGAGCTGGATGGAGACATTGCCATTATGGCCAACGGGGCCGGGATGGCCATGGCGACGGTAGACGCTATCCAATATTTTGGCGGCAAGCCGGCCAACTTTTTGGATGCCGGCGGCGGAGCCTCGGTCGAGCCTACAGCGCAAGCGTTGGACGTGTTGGTATCGATGAACCCCAAAGTGATCTTTATTAACATCTTCGGCGGCATCACACGCTGCGACGACGTGGCCAAGGCCATTCTTCAAGTCAAGCAAACCACGGGTATCCCGGTTCCGCTGGTGGTTCGCCTGGTAGGAACCAATGAAAAAGAAGGGGTGGCGCTCTTAGAGCAGGCAGGTATTTCGGCCTATTCGGACATGGCGCCCGCGGCAGAGCGCGCCGTACAGCTTGCAGGGGAGGGCCGGTCATAATGGCAGTGTTGTTGACGAAGAACTCCAAGATACTGGTTCAGGGTGTGACCGGCAATCAGGGTCGGTTTCACACCAAACAGATGCTCGCCTATGGCTCCCATGTGGTCGGGGGGATTTCTCCGGGCAAGGCGGGGGAGCAGGTTGAAGGGGTACCGGTGTTTGATACGGTCGAACAGGCGGTAGAAAAGACGGGCGCCGATGCCTCAATCGTGTTCGTGCCCGCGCCTTTTGCCAAGGATGCGGCGTTTGAGGCGATGGAGAATGGCATTCGCTTGGTGGTCATGATCCCGGAGCACATTCCGGTTGCGGATTCGATTGACATCGTTACGCGGGCGCAAGAGCTTGGGGTCACGGTGATTGGTCCAAACACGTTTGGCATCATTTCGCCGGGTGAAAAGACCAAGATGGGCATCATGCCCAATCATATTTATAAGCCAGGCCCCATCGGCGTCGTCGCCCGGTCCGGAACCTTAAGCTACGAGATTGCGTTTAGCCTCACCCAAGGCGGGTTCGGTCAGACGACCGTGGTCGGCATGGGGGGCGATCCGGTTGTGGGACAGACGTTCATTTCCGTCTTGCGCCACTTTAAGGAGGATGCGGATACCCAAGCGGTGGTGATGGTGGGCGAAATCGGCGGGAGTGCCGAGGAAGAGGCCGCCGAGTACCTGAAAACGTTTGGGAAGCCCGTCGTCGCGTACCTCGCCGGTCGTGCCGCGCCTCCCGGTAAGCGTATGGGTCATGCCGGTGCGATCATCGAACGGGGTCGGGGTACTCTCGAATCCAAAGAAAAGGCACTGACGGCCGCGGGAGCCAGTGTTGTGACCATGCCTTGGCAGGTTGTGGACGCGCTTCGTGAGGCAACCCAGAAATAACCGCGAGAAGTAGTGACAAACCAGGGCATCCCTTTGGGGAGAGCCCTGGTTCTTTTTCGTGAGATTCCGGGTCATCCGTCCCTAACGAGGTAGTCTAGTTTTCGGGTTCGTCAACACACTTTCGGACGCATCAACTTGCCCAGATTAGAGAAAATGATTGCTCCACGCGATGAATTCGCTCATGGAGTACACGGCGAACAAGTTGGGAATGTGGGGCACGCGGCCTTTGAGCCAGTCGACCGCCCCGCGTTTCCAACCGCCGCCATCGATCACGACCATGGTCGGAAACGGGAAATGTTTCTCGATGTTGAGGGCTAGATACGGCAGCTTCTCGTCGACGGAACCGGCAACGCCTTGCCACTTAACTTCCACAATCAACCCGTAGGGTAGCGAGGGGATCCCGGTGACCGCAAAATCTACCTTTATCGGAGTCCCATAAATCCCCGGGCCAATGCCCCACTGCCGTGTAAAACGCTTGGGTTCTAAGGCCGTCAGAAACGTCGCGCGCGGCACCTCCGCGTAGCCCGATTGGGCCAGTACCGTGGACACCAACGCTTCGAGCTTATTGCCCGATTGATTGGCGCGATGCCCCGCGCTGGGGGGCACACTAGCCACGAAGGGCGCCCTCCACGGGATAGGTCGTGATGATGACCTCCGTGGCGCCGGTCCGCTTTGACGCGTCCGAATTGATCGCCCGACGGACCGGCACGACCTGAATCCAAAGGCCCCGGTAGAGATCATGAATTGCCGGGACGTCGGCATTTGACGCCATGACGTATACGCCGCGTCCGGCCATCTCTCGCACCCATTCCGCCAGGGCGACTTGGTCCGGCCATCCAAACCCATCGGCGGTGTAGCTGGTGAAATTGGCCGTTTTGGAAGCGGGGGCGTATGGCGGGTCAACATAGACGAAGTCCGCCTGTTGGGCGACCACGCCGGCCGCCCGGTAATCGGCCTCGACTATGGTGGCGTCCTGCAGTACCTGATGTGCGGCCCGTAAGGTGTCTTTCCGCACAATGTCCGGATTTTTGTAGCGGCCGAACGGCGTGTTGTATCGGCCCGTCGCCGATACGCGGTATAGTCCATTGAACGCGAGCCGCCCGAGGGCGTAAAACAGAGCGCTCTGCTCTAGATCGTCGGCTTGGCGGGCATTATAGCGGTCACGCAGGGTGTAGAAAAACGCGGCCTGATCCTCAGGCATGAGTGCCCGGTATGCCGTTTGGATGGCCGTTAGCCGACCGATGAGATCCTCCACCCGATCACGGACGATCTGATACAAGCGAATCAGGTCTCCGTTAGTATCACTCAAATACGACGCCGGGCGGCTCAACGCAAAGAATAATGCGGCACCGCCGGCGAAGGGTTCCAGGTATCGATTCCACAATGGGGGTTGCGAGGCAAGAAGGCGCGGCAAGAGTTGCCGTTTGCCTCCCGCCCATTTTAGAATCGGGGTTGCTGCCACGGTAGCCATCGTTGTTGTTTGCACACACCACCGCTCCTCTGTCCTAGCGTCCGCTGATTGTTGCGAAGAACTTCGCGATCGTCGGCATGATGTCCTGCTAGATTCTCGGAGCGCGTCTGACGACGTTGCCAAGGCAGTTCTTCAAGTCTAGAACAACAGGGATCCCGGTTCCGCTATTGGTTTGCCCAACTGCAACCTGCCAAGGGATGACGCTGTTAGAGAAGGCGCGGTTTCGGCCTGTTCGGACGTTGGCCCACAGCAGAGCGACGCAAACGACGCCGTTTACCCATTCGGGGGTGGCGTCGCGTCGATTCCTCGTTCAATTAAAGCATAGCACCTTGAGGCAAAAAATGGGAGACTAGTTTTTTCCCGAACCCGCTTATACACTGGGGTCACGTCTCAGAGTGGAGGAATCTAATGCGAGTTTTAGTCATCGGGGGGTCGCATCTCATTGGCCACTATCTTCTTCTGCTATTGGTCCAAAGAGGACACGAAGTAACGGTGGTGACACGGGGGAACCGGCCGCTTCCTTCGTCCAAAGTCACGCACCTGGTAGGCGACCGGCACGCCGTCTCCGTGCCCGGCTCATTCGAGGTGGTGATCGACACCGTGGCGTATGACCGTTCTCACGCAGAAAAGCTCGTTAGTTCGCTGAAAGGACGTCTTGGGAGATATGTGGTCGTGAGTACGGTGTTTGTCTATGTGGGTCTTGAGAAGCGGTTTCGCGTACCGTCAGCCCCAATCACGGAGGATCATCCCGCCTGGCACGATGCATCCTGGGACAGTGCCGAGCCATTCTCCCATCTCGCCTATGTGCGGGGCAAGCAGCGGCTCGAACACTTTCTTCATACGTCGCTCGAGGTCCCCATCACAGTAATTCGACCATTACCCCAAATTGTCGGCCCCAATACCGACGATGGTCGATTTGCTTGGTTTTGGCGGCGGGTCAGGGATGGGGGGCCCATTTGGCTGCCCGACGATGCGCGGGAAAAAGCGGGCCCCTGTCAGTTGGCGGGACATTGCGCGGACCATCGTATCCTTAATGGAAAGGCCCCAAGACGATCCCGTTCAGGCGTATAATCCGGGCAACCCGAGCTCTGGACCTACGAGGAATATCTTCGTCTTATGGCCAATGGCCGTCCATTACGGTCCGCTATGCCCCGCGCGCCACGTTGGATGCCTGGGCTGGCGGCACCTATCACATTCCACTCCCATATCCGGTTCCCTTTGACGTCCAGCACATTTTTCGCGCGGCAGATATGCGGCCGATTCCTATGAAGGAGTGGATTCAGGAGACCGGCCGGTGGTTTGACCAACAGGACCATTCCGAGCTCGTCTGGTACCAACATCGGCGGGCGGAATGGTCCTGGGGCTAGGAGCTTTCTTGGCGCCGTTCCGGGGAGGCGTGTAAAGCATCCGCGATTTCAAATAACTGACCCTCAATTGCGGGGAAGCGGGGTAGGTGCGGAATATGCACCTCCGTGGTACTGTTTCCCTCCACCTGCTCAGCTAAACGATCAAAGACCGAATGGAGGTCCGTCGCCATCGATGCGTCCAGCGCCCGTGGAGCGTCACAGACGGCAATCACGAGGTAGCCGAGACGTTCGACGGAAAAGAGTCCGGGCGTGTCAGCGGGCGGGTGGGGCATTTCCCCAAGCGAGGTCTCATAGAGATGCCGAAGGGCCAGCACCGAATCCAGTGAGAGTGTTCGGAGGCGCACAATGGTCTTGGGATCACCCCCCTTGAGTACGGCTTGAAATAGAGCTCCCGAGCGGCGGAGCGAACGGGCCATGGCCATGGGCAGTCTGGCGGAGGAGGCTTGCCCCCAAAGCAGGAAGGCCGCCAAGAGGCCCCAAGT
>JAKADW010000078.1 GCA_021820165.1 Bacillota bacterium | reverse complement strand
CGCGGCTACCCACAAAATGCCTTTTTGGGTTCCTACATCTAAGGGATCCCTTTTAAAATGGATTTCAGGATGTCGGCAGCGGACCCACCCCCACCCGATTTCTTCTTGCGTCCAGGATTGGGTGACCCCGACCCGCTCGATCCGCACCCTGGGCTCACTTTCGTGGGCTCGTGCCCCCGAATGTAGTATTCGCGATAGGTGGTGCAACAGCCGTTGCTTAATAGTCCCGTCTTCGAACACACATCGCGGGTCACGATGAATTTGGGACGATGAAAATGGACCATCGGCTGACCGGCCAGAGCATCGGCCATAAAATGGCCCCAGATGGGTCCCGCCCCCCGATCCCCCGTGAACCCCATGGGGGTATCGTTGTCATTACCTACCCAGACGGCGGCCGTTAACTGCGGGGTGAATCCCACCAGCCAGGCATCACGCTGTTTAGACGATGTCCCCGTTTTCGCCGCCGCCGGGCGACCCGCCAAATACGGTTCCAAATTATGAGCGGTACCCACAGGGCTTAACAATGGGGCGTGAAATAGCTCTGCCACCACATAAGCGACTTGGGGGCTGATGACACGGGTCAGCTTGGGTGCGGCCGTGTACAATACGCGGCCGTTGGCATCGGTGACCTTCAATACCGATAAAGGCCGCACGCGGTACCCGCCATTGGCCAAAGGAGCCACCGCCCGCGCCATTTCCAACGGCGTCACGGAAGACGAACCCAGGGCGGTGGTAAGATTGTTAGCCAAGGGACTGGTGATCCCCATTTGGTGGGCCATGGCAATCATGGCCGGAGGCCCAACGGTATCCATCCATTTGATCGCCACAATATTGTCGGACAGGGCAATGGCGCGCCTAATCGGCAAAGGACCGTTATAGACGTGTCCATAATTATGGGGCACGTAATACGTGCCGTTGCCCGACGGAAACTTCACGGGCGCGGAATCCTTCACGGCCGAAGTGGAGTAGCCTTGGTTAATCACGGTGGTATAGAGGAAGTACTTCATGGTGGAACCGGGCTGACGAGCGGCCAATGTTGCGCGGTCATACGACGAATTGGCGAAATTGTCGCCTCCCACCAGGGCTTCGACGTAGCCGTTTTTCGGATTAATCGCCACCAATGCGGCCTGGGGTTCGTATACGCCGCCTACTTTGCCACTGATGGGAGCATAATTGGCGACATCCGTTTGGGCCATTTTCTGCATATGCCAGTTCATGGTGGTGATGACCCGATAGCCGCCAGTGTACAGCGTCTTCCCTACATGGGGATCGAGCGACTTCAATTGTTCGGCCACAAATTGGGTGAAAAAAGGAGCGCGGTTGCCAATGGGGGTGGTGCTCGCCAAATTGAGTGGCGATGACTGGGCCCTTCGGGCCTCGGCTCGAGTAATATAGTGGAGCTTCGCCATTTGGGTGAGCACCAAATTTCGCCGCGACATGGCGGCTCCCGGGTGGATAAAGGGATCATAATAACTCGGTGCATTAACTAATCCAGCCAAAAGAGCAGATTCTGCCAGAGAATCTTTGCTCACGCTGTGCCCAAAGTATGTTTGGGAGGCGGCTTGCACACCGTAAGCGCCGTTGCCGAAATAGACATCGTTGAGATACATGGTCAAGATTTGTCTCCGTGAGTAAATGGTCGAAAGTTTTAACGTGATAAAGAGCTCTTTAAATTTGCGGCTAAATGTCCGCCGATCGGTGAGATAGAGGTTTTTAGCCAGCTGTTGAGTAATCGTACTACCACCTTGGAGAATTTTTCCGCGTCGCAGATCCAGTACTGCCGCCCGGGTGATGCCCACGGGGTCGACGGCAGGCTCAACCCAAAACGTGTCATCTTCGATAGCCACCAAAGCGTTTTGTAGATTGGCCGGGATTTCGCTGTAGGTCACGGGCATCCGATTGACGCTCGAGTAAATTACGCTGACGAGGTGACCGTGTTGGTCATAGATGGTGGTGTCCGCGGGAAGATTGGGTGCCGGCAAGAACACCCATGCTGTGGGAACCAGGATCGCGCCAATACCAATCACGAGCGCTGGCAGGCTAATCATGGCGCCTGTGCTGGCCAACCGGTCCCGAACGCGATGCCATCGCTCACGGAAGTACCCGGCCCGCCCCGGCCGGCTGTTTTTTGGGCTATGCCGCCCGCGTTGTCGATCCATCGGGAACCTCCTTTCACGGGTTAGTATGGCGTGGTGGCCGCCACCTAATCTGTTAATTCTGTGCAATGGAGGGCGCCAAATTAGGACAGACTACGATTTAGTTGCTAACTTGGAAGCGTCTGCTATAATAGCCAAGACTATGGGGATAGGAGGCAAGTCTGTGTTACCCACGCCACGCAAATTTACCGTGATGGCCGGTGCGGCCGAGGGCCCCACCCGTCTTAACGCTTTTGACAATGCGCTTCTCGCGGCGGGCATTGGCAATTTGAATTTACTTCGGGTGAGTTCCATTTTACCCCCGGGGGCACAAGAGGTAGAGAGGTTTGAAGCGGTTCCAGGCAGTCTGATGCCCACCGCGTACGGAACCGTGACTTCGGAGGAGCCGGGAACGCTCATTTCTGCAGCGGTGGCTGTAGGCATTGGGCGCCCCGACGAGTACGGGGTCATCATGGAGTTCTCCGGCCATTGCAGCGAAGAAGAGGCGGCCCGCACTGTTGAACAGATGGCTCGGGAGGCGTTTCGAGCCCGTGGGCGGGACATTGAGCGTGTTGTGGTGCGTGCGGTGCAGCATCGGGTCGAGGCCATTGGTTGCGCCTTTGCAGCGGTGGCACTCTGGTACTAGGGCGGAGGGACAGAGGGTGGCAAAGCGGCAAACCTGGTTTACGGAATACCAAACCGAGGCGCTTACTTTAGGACTTCGCATCACCAGTATATTGCGTGCGATGGAGACGCCGTTTCAAGACTTGTTGGTCGCGGAGACGGAGACTTTCGGTCGTCTCTTGGCCTTGGACGGTGCCGTACAGACCACCGATGGCGATGAGTTTGTTTATCACGAGATGATTACCCATGTGCCGCTCTTCATGTTGGATGATCCCAAGAAGGTGTTGGTGATTGGGGGCGGCGATGGAGGTGCCATCCGCGAAATTTTGAAGCATCAGAGTGTCTTGGAGGCTCACCTGGTGGAAATCGACAAGGCGGTGGTGGATGCGGCGCGGGAATTTTTCCCGGCCCTATCGTCGGCCCTCGATGATCCCCGGGCGTCTGTTCACTACACCGACGGCATCGAATGGGTTAAGAATGCGCGCGATTTTGATGTCATTATTGTGGATTCCACCGATCCGGTGGGGCCGGCCCAGGGACTGTTCCAAGCCGATTTCTATCAAAGCATTGCCCAGGCGCTGAAACCCCACGGGGTCTTGGTCGCTCAATCGGAATCGCCCTTTTTGCACCAAGCGCTGATTCGTCAGATGAAAGACGGCATGAAGACGGCGTTTTCCGACGTCAATCTTTATTTGGCCGCGATCCCCACATATCCCAGCGGTTTGTGGAGCTTTTTAATGGCGACCAATGGGCTGCCCCAACCGTCTAGGCGGGTGGACGCTGACGCCATCGAAACGCGCTACTGGACGCCGGCGATTCAGCGCTCCTGCTTTGTTCTGCCGAAGTTTGTGGAGGATATCGTTCGATGAGCGAGTTCAGCCGCACCGATCGGTTTTTAGGAATGAATGCGCCGCTCCAGGAGGCTGAACTGGTTTATTTCGGCATTCCTATGGACTTTACGGTGTCGTTTCAACCGGGCTCGCGCTTCGGTCCGGCCCGGGTGCGAGAGGCATCCTATGCCATCGAGACCTATTCCTTGGCCCAGGACCGGGACTTGGAAGAAACCTCCGTTCATGATGCCGGAGACCTGGAGTTGCCGTTTGGCAACGTGGAACAGAGTCTGGCCCATATTTATGATGCGGCCGATTCGATTCTCTCACGTGGCAGCCGCTTTTTTGCCTTAGGGGGCGAACATCTCGTCAGCTTGCCATTGGTGCAGGCGGTGGTCAAGCGTTATCCCGATTTAGCGGTTATCCACTTTGATGCCCATGCGGACCTTCGTGAGGACTACTTAGGGGAAAAGCTTTCCCATGCCACCGTTTTGCGGCGCATTACGGAACACTTAAAGCCGAAGCACCTCTATCAGTTCGGCATTCGTTCGGCGACCCGGGATGAAGTGGCCTTCGCACGGCAGCATGTGCACTTTCACCCGCACGAGGTGTTGCGCCCGCTTCAAGAACGCCTGGGCGAGTTGAAGGGACGTCCCGTATATGTCACGATAGATATTGATGTGATTGATCCGGCTTTCATGCCAGGGACGGGAACGCCCGAACCTGGGGGAATATCATCCGGCGAGGCACTGGAGGCGATTCGCCTCATGCGCGAGTTGGACGTGGTTTCGATGGACTTAGTCGAGGCCATGCCGGCCCACGATTTATCTCAGCGGTCAGCGGTGCTGGCGGCCAAGATGGTGCGAGAGGGACTCTTAGCAATTACCCACGGTTAGGAGGAACCGCATGCCCTACGTATCGCGGTTGGACGAGGCCCGCCAAGAGATTCGGCGGGTCATTCTTGACTTTCTTCAGGGGTCCGGGTTTCCGGGGCTGGATGACATGGTACGGTTGGATGTGCCCACCGAGAGTGGCCACGGGGATTTAACCACCAGCTTTGCGTTAAAGGTTGCTAGCCGTACAAAAATACCGCCGCGGACCCTGTTGCAGCAACTACTTGATGTGTGGCGGGAACTTCCGCTGGTAAAGTCGCTTGAGGTGGCAGGCCCGGGGTTCTTAAATGTGACCTTGGAGACCCACTGGTTGGCCGAGGTCGTGAACCAAGTCCGGGCGGCCCCCCTCCAATATGGCAATAGCGATGTCGGGGGCCGTCAAAAAGTCCTCCTTGAATATGTCTCGGCCAACCCCACCGGGCCGATGGTGGTGGTCAGTGGGCGAGCCGCCGCTGTGGGCGATACCTTGGCACGGGTGATGACTGCGGTGGGATTCGACGTCTCCCGGGAGTTTTATGTCAACGACGCCGGCAATCAGATTGCGACCTTAGGTCACGCCCTGGCACTGAGACTTCGAGAGCTAGCGGGCGACGAGGTGCTAAGGGACTGGCCGGAGAACGTCTATCCGGGGGATTACGTGAAAGAGCTTGCCCAGCAATATAAGGCTGAGCATCCCGAGGTCGATGCCCATGCGCTCACCGAGAAGGACCATCCGTCTTTGGGAGCTTGGGCGGCGGAGCGGATTCGTCGGGGCCACGAAGAGACACTCCGGGCTTTTCGGGTGGAATTCGACCGGTGGTTTTCGGAACGGTCACTCCGAGAGGCGGGAGCTCCGAAAGCGGTACTCGAGCGGCTGCGCGAGCGGGGCTATATCGTCCAGCAAGACGGAGCCTTGTGGTTTACTTCGACCCAGTTTGGCGACGACAAGGATCGGGTGATGGTGAAATCCGATGGCAACTACACATACTTTGTGCCTGACGCCGCCTATCATGCTGGTAAGTTCGATCGCGGGTTCGACTATGTCATCGATCTCTTGGGGCCGGATCATCACGGGTATATTGGTCGTATGCGTGCGGTGGTGGAGGCGCTCGGCTATCCTCCCGAGCGGCTAGAAATGCTCATCATCCAATTGGTGCGGCTCATGCGTGGGCAAGAACTCGTGCGTATGTCGAAACGAGGTGGCGACTTTGTCGCCTTGGAGGACCTAATCGAGGAAGCGGGGGTGGATCCGGCACGCTTCTTTCTCTTGGAACGGTCTCCAGAAACTCCCATGGATTTTGATTTGAACTTGGCCACCCTCAAGGGGTCCGACAACCCGGTCTATTACGTGCAATATGCTGGGGCCCGTATCCACAGTATTCTGCGCCAATGGCGCGCCCGTCAAGAGGAGAGCACGCCGGTCGACCTTCGGTGGTTGACATCGGCTGAGGAGCGGGACTTGCTCTTCTTGCTGGCGCGGTTTCCTGAAGTGCTGGTGCGAGTAGCACAAGAGCGGGCCCCTCAACATTTGGCCAAGTTTATGACCGAGTTGGCGGCTGCCTTCCACGCTTTCTATCGCGCCCATCGAATTCTCGATGCGGAGCCGGCCGTGCGTCAAGCGCGATTGGCGCTGGCCGAGGCAGTGCTGGCGGTGAATACGCGGGGACTATCACTGATGGGGATAAGTCAGCCCGAGGAAATGTGATGAATCAGGAGGACGCTTTTCGCGAGTGGGATCGGTGGTGGGATGAAGGGGTTCGGCTCATTGAGGTAGTCAATGGGGATGAGGCGGTCGTGCGCCGCCAGGCCCGCAATTTGGCCGAGCGCCGGGATGTACCGCTCTGGGAATGGAGTGCGGTGACTGGACTTGTGCGTCCCGGTGACGCGATTGGTGGTCACCTGACCCGAGACCCGGACACGTTTTTAGAGAGGGCATGGACGGCTTCCGAGGGTGTCATTGTCGCTTGGGATTTGGCACTGGAGGCGCTGTCTCCCTTTGCCCGGCGGGCCCTCAAGGAGATCGCCCGCCGGGACACACCAGTCATGCTGATTGCGTCGGCGCCTGTCGGATACCCCCTTCCCCCGAGCCTTAAGCACGACAGCCTCACGGTTGTCGGTGGTGAGCCAGGTCGTAAAATGCGGGATTGGCAGTCAAGTGCAGATCCTCGCCTTCGCCGCTTGGCGCAGCGACAAGCGGTTGATGTGGCCGGGCTCGAACTCATCGATCCCAAGCGGGATTGGCGCAGGGTGGGAGGGCTTCGACAATTAAAAGCCTGGGCCGACCGTCGAGCCCTCGCCTTATCCCGGCCGACCTACTTGCCCTTTCCCCGCGGGGTGCTGCTCTATGGGGTCCCCGGTACGGGGAAGAGTCTGGCGGTGGAGGCGTGGGCAAAATCGTGGGAGCTTCCCTTGTTACGGCTTAATTGGGGAGGCCTCCTGGGCCGCTATGTGGGGCAGTCTGAATCGCAGTTAACCGTGGCGCTCTCGGCTGCCGAGCACCTCGCCCCGGCTATTTTGTGGGTGGATGAGATTGAAAAAGGACTTGCCCCAGGCCATGCCCAAGATGATGGCGGCGTAAGCCAACGTTTGGTGGGTTACTTGCTGGCCTGGATGCAGGACCATGACGCACCAATCATGTTGGCAGCCACCGCGAATGATCTAAGCGATCTGCCCCCGGAATTTTGGCGGCCTGGACGTTTCGACGCCCTCTTTTTTGTCGACTTGCCGGATGCCCAAGCTCGGGAGGAGATACTGCAAATCCATTTGGCCAACCAAGGGGTGTCCGATATGGCCCCGTTTCAGGGAATCGGCGCGCGACTGAAGGATTTTTCGGGGGCCGATATTGAGGCGCTGGTTGTCGAAGCGAAATTTCTTGCCGAAGAGGACGGGCAACCCTTAAGCCCGGGGATTCTGGAAAAGGCTATAGGCCAGGTGATTCCGTGGGCTCGCACCTTGCCCGAAGAAGTTCAGCGGCGTCGAGATTGGGCCAAAGGACGCATGCATCTCGCGTGAGGTCTATGGTACAAAGTATTCGCCGAAGGGTTTGGTGTCGGGCTTTAAACGGGTAATGGGTTCGTCTGGTGGATTGGGCCGTACCCAATCGCTGGAGGGAGCGTGATAGGCGACCCAGACCTGCGCTTCTTCGCGGGTGAGGCACGAGGCCAAAGGACGCGTCAGGAGTGCCTGTTGCGCTTTTTCTAAGAGCTCGTCCTCGTGTGCTAAAATATGTCGAACAACCGGATGACGGGGGCGAAAGCCGGTCCACCGCACAAAAGTTGACGGTAGAGCGTTGTTCCGGCTATGATTGCAGGCCCGACAGGCGATCACGCAATTGTCCAAGGAGGTTTGCCCGCCCCAGCAGATGGGGATAACGTGCTCTAAAGTCGATCCTGGGCCTCCGCACCAAGCACAAACCCATCCGTCGCGTTTTTGCACCTGCCGATAGATGCGGCGATGGGCGAGCGGCTGATAGTTGAGGTGAAGGACTCCGTCTTGAGACATAATGGCTAAGCCGTCCCGTAAATTTTGCTGGGCCTTCTCAGGACTACAGGGTGTTAGTTCGCGCCCGGCTAAATCGACCACGGGCACTTTTTCTTCCTGCTCATCAATAAACGTGGGGGAATCCGACGAGGCCGCCTCCTTCAATTCTTCCGTACCGAAAAACTCTTCCCTTTAGTATATCACGTCACCGCTTTTTCGAGTTCAACTAGGACGCCGAAAGGGATGCAAGGAATCGCGACCGCGGCGTTCTTGACCGTCGGGTTGGAAAAAGAGGCTCCGTGCGTTCAGATTTAC
>JAKADW010000077.1 GCA_021820165.1 Bacillota bacterium | reverse complement strand
GAACGTGTGTTCGAAGCGTCGATGAATCCCGCGCTGTTGCATCAAGCTGTGGTCGTTCATCAGGCCAATCAGCGGACGGGTCGTGCGGATACCAAGACCCGCAGTGAAGTCCGGGGTGGCGGTCGCAAGCCCTGGCGGCAAAAGGGGACAGGTCGAGCTCGGGCTGGGACCACGCGAGCGCCGCATTGGCGCCATGGTGGTGTGGTGTTCGGGCCGCACCCGCGCGATTACAGCATGCGCTTTCCCAAGAAAATGCGCCGAGCCGCTATTCGGCAGGCGCTTTCAGCCAAGCTCCGCGATCAAGAGTTAATCGTCGTGGATCACTTGAAGCTGGACCAGGTGAAAACGCGGCTTTTAGCGGAAGCTCTCGACAAATTAAATCTCGGGCGTAACGTGCTGTTGGTTACGGCCCAGCCGGAAGAAAGCATTAAGCTCTCAGCCCGAAACTTTAAGGATGTCCGTGCCACCACGGCGCAAAGCCTGGACGCGTACAATCTACTGAAGTACCACCGGCTGGTTCTCGACCGGAGCGCCGTCGAAGCGGTGGAAGGAGTGTTCAACGCATGAGTCCGTATGACGTTCTCAAGCGGCCCATCATTACTGAGGCAAGCACGGACGCAATGGAACTCAATAAGTACACCTTTGAGGTGGACGCGCGTGCCAACAAAGTCGAAATTCGGCGGGCTGTTGAAGAGATTTTCAAAGTGCATGTGACCAAGGTGAACACCATGTGGGTTCCGGGTAAGACCAAGCGCCGAGGTTACTCGGTGGGACGGACGCCGGAACGCAAGAAAGCGATTGTCACCTTGGCTCCCGGAGAAAGCATCGAGCTTTTTGACGGGGTTTAAACCAAGGAGGAGGACACGATGCCAGTTCGCAAGATGAAACCGACCTCCCCCGGAGTTCGGCAGATGACGGTCTCCACCTTTGAGGAGATTACCAAGAAGGAGCCTGAGAAGTCGTTAACCGAAGGGCTTCACCGGAAGGCAGGCCGCAACAATTACGGCCGCATTACGGTGCGGCACCGCGGTGGCGGGACCAAGCGGCTATACCGCAAGATCGATTTTAAGCGCCAAAAGCAGGGAATTTTGGCGACCGTGACGGCGATTGAGTACGATCCGTTCCGGACTGCCCGGATTGCGCTGCTAGAGTACCAGGATGGGGAGAAAGCTTACATTTTAGCTCCCTTGGGCCTAAAGGTGGGCGATACGGTGACGGCGGGACCGGGTGCGGACATTAAGCCGGGCAACGCGCTCAGCTTGCAGGACATGCCAGTGGGCACGGTTGTGCACGCCGTGGAGATGCACCCAGGACGTGGCGCTCAGTTGGCGCGTTCGGCGGGCACATCGGCTCAGTTGGCCGCCCGAGAGGGCCGCTATGCGTTGCTGCGTTTGCCGTCTGGCGAGCTCCGCCGAGTACCGGTGACCTGTATGGCGACGGTTGGGCAGGTCGGCAACGTTGAGCATGAAAACATCTCCATCGGCAAGGCTGGTCGGAACCGTTGGCTCGGGCGACGGCCGTCTGTGCGTGGAGTGGTGATGAACCCTGTTGACCACCCGCATGGTGGTGGAGAAGGAAAGGCGCCGATTGGCCGTAAGCACCCGGTAACCCCGTGGGGCAAGCCGGCTCTCGGAAAGAAAACCCGCAAAAAGCGAAAGGCCTCGGACCGCTTGATCGTCCGGCGCCGGAAGTAGGAGGCAGCCATGGGTCGATCGATTAAAAAGGGACCTTATGTTGAGGAAAGCCTCTTGAAAAAGATTGAGGCCCAGAAGGCGCGCAATGAAAAGCGAGTCGTCAAGACTTGGGCGCGCGCCTCGACAATTGTTCCGGAAATGGTTGGGCATACGATTGCAGTGCATGATGGGCGGCGGCATGTGCCTATCTACATTAGTGAAGAAATGGTCGGTCACAAGCTGGGAGAGTTCGCACCAACCCGGACCTTTAAGGGTCATGCGGATAAATCCGAGCGCTCGACCGGCATGCGATAGGGGGCGGAGTTGATGGCAGAAGCAGCAGAAGCTCGGGCGCACGTACGCCACGTGCGTATCGCTCCCCGTAAGGTTCGTATTGTGGTTAACTTGGTGCGCGGGAAGAACTTGCGCGACGCAGAGGCTATTTTACGCCACACACCGAAGCGGGCCTCGAAGATCGTCACCAAACTTATCCAGAGTGCGGCGGCGAACGCGCAAAACAATCATGACCTCGATCCGCGCGATTTATACGTGGCGGAAATCTGGGTCGATGGGGGCCCGATCTTAAAGCGGATTCATCCCAGAAGCCGCGGGCAGGCGTTCCCTATTATGAAGCGGACCAGTCACATCTCCGTGGTGCTGCGGCCACGGCACCAAGGTTAGGGGGGGAAGCATGGGTCAAAAGATACATCCCAAGGGCCTTCGGCTCGGTATCGTAAAGGGTTGGGATTCGCGTTGGTACGGTACTCAAAAGACGACCCCGGAGCTTCTTGGTGAAGACCACCGGATTCGCCGGTTTGTGAAAAAGCGCCATTACAATGCCGGGATCTCCCGAGTGGAAATTGAGCGAGGAGCGGCCAACAAGCTGAAGGTGACCGTACACACGGGCAAGCCCGGTATGGTCATTGGTAAAGGTGGCGTGGGTGTCGAGTCCCTCAAAAAGGAACTCGAGAAGCTCAGCCAGAAACAGGTCAATTTGAATATTGTCGAGGTCAAGAGCCCCGACACGGATGCCCAATTGGTGGCAGAGTCTGTAGCCTCTCAGTTGGAGAAGCGGATAGGCTTTAAGCGTGCTATGAAGCAGGCTTTGGGTCGAGCCATGCGCCAAAATGCCAAGGGTATCAAGATTATGGTGAGTGGGCGACTTGGTGGAGCTGAAATCGCGCGGCGTGAGTGGACTTGGGAGGGGTCAATTCCCTTGCACACCTTACGCGCGGATATTGATTACGGGTTTGCGGAGGCGCATACCACCTACGGGATCATTGGTGTGAAGGTATGGGTCTATAAGGGTCAAGTGCTACCCAGCCATAATCGCCGCCAGGCCGCCGCGTCGGAAGGAGGGCGTTAAGGTGTTACAACCCAAACGCACGAAGTATCGCAAGATGCACCGTGGTCGGATGAAGGGGCGGGCGCATCGGGGCAACACATTAAGCTTCGGCGAGTACGGCCTGCAGGCCCTCGAGCCGGCGTGGATTACGGACCGGCAAATTGAAGCGGCCCGTGTGGCGCTTACCCGTTACATTCGTCGTGGCGGTAAGGTGTGGATTACCATTTTCCCCGACAAGCCGGTGACCAAGAAGCCGGCTGAAACCCGCCAAGGGTCAGGAAAAGGGAACGTGGAATTTTGGGTCGCCGTGGTGAAGCCGGATCGGATTTTGTTTGAATTGTCGGGTGTGCCGGAGGAAGTGGCCCGTGAGGCCATGCGTTTGGCCGCCCACAAGCTCCCAATCCAGACCCGCTTTGTCAAGCGACAAGAGTCAGGAGAGAATGCGCATGAAGCCTAAAGAACTCCGAGACATGAGCCAGGACGAGCTCACCGCGCAACTGAAGTCTCTGAAGGAGCAGCTTTTCCGTCTGCGCTTTCAACTGGCTACGGCTCAGCTGGAAAACCCCATGCGCATCCGTCAGGTGAAAAAGGACATTGCGCGGGTGCACACCATTCTCCGAGAGCGCGAGCTCCACGAGAACGTGAGATAGGGGGGGAAACATGGCTGAGACGGGAACCAAGCGCAAAGTGCGTGAAGGCGTCGTGGTGAGCGACAAAATGCAGAAGACCGTGGTGGTCGCGGTAGAATCACTGGTCACCCATCCAATGTACGGTCGGCGGATCCGCCGTACCAAGCGGTATAAGGCTCACGATGAGGAGAATCGGTGCCGCGTGGGCGATCGGGTTCGCATCGAGGAGACGCGGCCGTTGTCCAAGGACAAGAACTGGCGAGTCGTGGCAATATTAGGCCACCAGCAAGACTAGGAAAGAACTTTTCGGGAAGGAGGGTGACCGATGATCCAGCCACAGACGCGGCTCCAGGTTGCGGACAACACGGGCGCGAAGGAAATCATGTGCATTCGGGTATTGGGCGGGTCTTACCGGAAGTACGGTAACATCGGCGATGTCATTGTTGCTGCCGTAAAATCCGCTTCGCCCGGGGGCGTGGTAAAGAAGGGCGATGTCGTTAAGGCCGTCATTGTGCGCACCAAGACTGGCTGTCACCGTGCCGATGGGTCGCATATCAAATTTGACGAAAATGCCGCAGTGATCCTGCGCGGCGACGACAAGGAGCCCCGCGGCACCCGCATATTTGGACCGGTGGCCCGTGAACTGCGCGAACGGGATTACATGAAAATCGTCTCGTTGGCGCCAGAAGTTCTGTAGGACGAGAGAGAGGAGGGGCCTCAGGTGCACGTAAAGAAAGGCGACACCGTCAAAGTGCTGGCAGGACGCGACAAGGGTAAAGAAGGCGAGATCATTCAGGCGATGCCGAAAGAAAATCGCGTGATTGTGGAGAAGGTTAATTTGGTGAAGCGCCACCAGAAGCCGACGCCTGATTTCCCAGAAGGCGGCATCATTACCAAGGAGGCGCCGATTCACGCCTCAAACGTGATGCTGATCTGCAAGTCTTGCAAGAAGCCAACCCGCATTGCCCACAAGTTTCTCGACAACGGCAAGAAGGCACGGGCTTGCAAGCATTGTGGAGCAACGCTGGATTAAGCGCGGAAAGGAACAAAGAGACGATGGCAATTGAGTCGGCATTGAAGGAGCGCTATCAGCAAGAGGTTATTCCTGCGCTGATGGAGCGATTTCACTACAAGAACCCCATGGAAGTGCCTAAGGTGGCCAAGATTGTGGTCAATATGGGCGTCGGGGATGCGGTCGGCAACTCCAAGGCACTGGACTCGGCGGTAGAGGACCTGACCCGCATTACGGGGCAAAAGCCGTTGGTGACCCGGGCCAAGAAATCGATCGCGAGCTTTAAGATTCGTGAGGGGATGCCGATTGGGGCCAAGGTGACACTGCGTGGGCAGCGCATGTATGACTTTTTAGAGAAGCTCTTTTACATCGCGCTTCCCCGTGTCCGAGACTTTCGCGGGTTGTCCACCAGGGGCTTTGATGGACGCGGTAGCTATACCCTCGGGATCCGTGAGCAAATCATCTTCCCCGAGATTGAGTACGACAAGGTAGACAAATTGCGCGGCATGGACATCACTTTGGTGACAACAGCCAACACCGACGAAGAGGCGCAGGTGTTGCTCACCATGTTGGGGATGCCTTTGCAACAGCACCGATAAGGAGGTCGATTATGGCCAAAAAGTCATTGATTGCGAAGGCCAAGAGGAAGCCTAAGTTTGGCGTGCGGAAGTACCACCGTTGCCAGTTGTGCGGACGGCCCCACGGATATCTTCGGGATTTCGGGCTCTGTCGCCTGTGCTTTCGACAGCTCGCGCATCAAGGGGAAATCCCTGGGGTGCGCAAGGCAAGCTGGTAACTTTGAGAGAGGAGGATCGTCGTGACTGATCCGATTGCGGACATGTTGACCCGCATTCGCAACGCCAATGTTGTGTATCGTGAGGTCGTGGATATTCCGGCATCTCGCATGAAGCGAGCGCTGGCCCAGATTCTGAAACAGGAGGGCTATATCCGGGATTACGAGCTCGTGGAGGACGGCAAGCAGGGTATGTTGCGGGTGCATTTAAAGTATGGCGCCAACCGGGAGCGGGTGATTACCGGGTTGAAGCGTATCAGCCGTCCGGGACTGCGCGTGTATGCGGGACATGATGAGTTACCCCGCGTTTTGGGTGGTTTGGGTATCGCGGTGCTATCCACGTCCCGGGGCATCATGACCGAGAAGCAGGCGAAAGAAGAGCATATCGGCGGCGAAGTTCTCTGCTATGTGTGGTAGAATGCCCGGTTAGGGGAGGAAAGAAGTATGTCTCGGATAGGCAAACAACCGATTACGGTACCGGCCGGCGTGGAAGTGACGCTAAACGGGCAAACCGTGCGGGTCAAGGGAGCCAAGGGCACCCTGGAACGGACGCTCCGTCCCGAAGTCAACATTACCATGGCCGACAACATCATCCAGGTGATGCCGGCGAATGAGGGTGGCACGGCCCGGGCGCAATGGGGATTGTCGCGTACCCTCATTGCCAATATGGTGGAGGGCGTGTCGAAGGGATTCGAGAAGCATCTAGAACTGGCCGGTGTGGGATATCGTGCCGCCAAACAGGGCCAGCGGCTTGTGTTGACGGTAGGCTACTCGCACCCCGTTCACATCGATCCGCCCGAGGGCATTGAGTTTGACGTGCCCAACCCGACCAATGTGTTGGTCAAGGGTTACAATCGCGAAGTGGTGGGCGAGATTGCGGCCAAGATTCGGGGCGTCAGGCCGCCCGAGCCCTATAAGGGCAAGGGAATTCACTATAAGGGTGAACGCATCCGGCGTAAGGTCGGAAAGACCGGAAAGAAGTGAGGGATTAGGCGTGTATAGGCGATTTGACAGGAACGCGGCGCGCAAAAAGCGTCATTTACGGATTCGCGCGAAAGTGCATGGGACGTCTCTGCGACCGCGCCTTAATGTCTTTCGATCGAATTTGAACATTTACGCCCAGATTATTGATGACAGTGAGGGTCGCACGATTGCGGCGGCTTCCACCTTGGAAGCGGGTCTCAAGGCGAAACCGGGGCGATTGACGGTCGACAAGGCGCGTGAAGTGGGTCGGCTGGTTGCTGAACGGGCTATTGAGCACGGTGTGAAACAGGTGGTATTCGATCGCGGCGGCTACCGGTATCACGGGCGTGTCAAGGCCTTGGCCGACGCAGCGCGCGAAGCCGGCTTAGACTTTTAATTCAAGGGGGCTATTATGGCACGCGGGCAAAATCAACCCGGCGACGATAGGCGCGCCGGCGAGTACAAGGAAAAGGTTGTGGCCATCAATCGTGTGGCCAAAGTGGTTAAGGGCGGACGCCGCTTTAGCTTCAGCGCCCTGGTCGTTGTCGGTGACGAGGACGGCAAAGTCGGGGTCGGTCTGGGGAAGGCGGCCGAAATTCCGGAAGCGATTCGTAAAGGTATTGAGGACGCGAAAAAGCATATGATTACGATGCCCCGGCTGGGGACAACGGTCCCTCACCAGGTCATCGGCACCTTTGGTTCGGGTCGGGTTCTCATTAAGCCGGCCGCACCCGGTACCGGGGTTATTGCGGGTGGCGCCGTGCGTGCGGTCTTGGAGTTGGCAGGAGTGCGCGATGTGCTCACCAAGTCGCTCGGCACCTCCAATCCCAACAACGTCGTGGCGGCCACTATGGAAGGCTTGAAACAGCTCAAGAGTGCCCATCACGTGGCCAAACTTCGCGGGCTAACCTTGCAACAGGTATTGGGAGGGGCGCATCATGGCTAAACTCCGCATCACCTTGGTGAAGAGCCCGATCGGCTACGCTAAGGACCAAAAAGCCACCGTCAAGTCCTTGGGACTGGGCAAAATGTGGCGGACGGTAGAGAAAGAGGACAATCCCTCAATTCGCGGCATGGTGCACAAGGTACGCCATCTAGTTCGCGTGGAAGAGGTTGAGGAGGGAAACAATTAGATGCGACTGAATGATTTGCGACCGGCCGCGGGATCGCATCAAAAAAAGACCCGCCGTGGTCGCGGACTGGGTTCCGGCCTTGGCAAGACGGCAGGGCGCGGGCACAAAGGCCAAAAGGCCCGGGCCGGTGGGCGCATTCGTCCGGGCTTTGAAGGCGGTCAAATGCCTTTGCAGCGTCGGTTACCGAAGCGTGGGTTTAAGAACCCATTTCGGGTTGAGTATGAGGTGGTCAACCTCGGCGATTTGAACCAATTCGCCCCTGACACCGTTGTGACCATCGGTCTCCTGAAAGAAGCCCGCTTAGTGCGGCGCAACCTGCCCGTCAAAGTCTTAGGCGATGGTGACGTTGATCGGGCCCTGACGGTTCAGGCGAACGCGTTCTCTAAGTCTGCCAAGGAAAAGATTGAGGCGGCTTCGGGACGGGCCGAGGTGGTTTAGGTGGCCCAAAACGCGATGATGGGAGCGCTGAGAGGCTCCCAGCTGACCAAAAAGCTTTTGTTTACGCTGGCCATGCTGGTAGTCTTTCGGCTGGGTGTGCACGTCCCTATTCCGGGGGTGAACGCGGCGGTCATTCAACAGTTGTTTAAGCAAGGAGCGTCCATTTTCTCCTTGTTAAACTTGTTCAGCGGTGGAGCGACCGCCACCCTGTCCATCTTTGCGCTGAGCATTGTTCCGTACATTAATGCCAGCATCATCATGCAGTTAATGACG
>JAKADW010000076.1 GCA_021820165.1 Bacillota bacterium | reverse complement strand
ATGGAGCTCTTCTGCAATCCCTGCCGCCGCATGGCTTACCACATCGGCTATCCGATCGCGTTGAAAGTCTGCCTGCCGACTATATCGCCTCGATTGTTCCGCCCGCTCCGCGATGCGCGCCATCATGGACACCGCCTCTAACGGATAGTGCCCGATGGCGGTTTCGGCGGATAACATCACCGCATCACTGCCATCCCAGATCGCGTTCGCCACATCGGTCACTTCAGCCCGGGTTGGTCGATCCTGAGTGACCATGGATTCCAGCATTTGGGTGGCCGTAATCACCGGACGACCCAAGGCATTGGCGGCCACGATAATCGCCTTTTGTAATTCGGGGACCTCTTCCTCGGGCAACTCCACGCCAAGATCGCCTCGGGCTACCATCACGCCATCGGTGACTCGCAAGATGTCGTCCAAGTTTTCCATTCCCACACGATTTTCAATCTTGGCGATTAGAAAGGTCTCGAGTTGGTGTTGTTCCAGGAATCGCCGCACCGAAAACACGTCGTCTACGGTACGGACGAAAGAGAGCGCCACAAAGTCGATGTCCTCTTCTTGCAGTCCGCGACGAATGCACTCTTGGTCGACATCCGTCAATGGGTCCAGCGGCCAACCGCTAGCAGGTCGCGACAATTTCTTGTGGGATTCCACGGTGCCTTCGTTTTGTGCGACCAGCGTCATTCTACGCCCATTGATCGCGTGGACATCGACCACGATCCGACCATCGTCAATCCAGAGCGACTCACCAGGCTCCACGGTATCAAATAAGCCATCCCAACTCACCGTGAGGGTCGCATCGCCCCGATTCGATTCTTCGGCGATCTCAAGGCGGTCGCCGGGCTTTAGATGTAAAGGGCTCGCCAACGCACCCAACCGGACCTCCGGCCCTCGGGTGTCCAGCATGACCCCAATTTCAACGCCCGCAACTCGGGCCGCGTGCCGCGCCCGGCGGATGCGTTGTTGGTGCGCTTCCCAAGGCCCATGCGAGAGATTGAGGCGCACCACGTCGGCACCCGCACGAAGCAGTTCGACTAAGGATTCCACATTATCGGTGGCCGGCCCGAGCGTGACGACAATTTTGGTTCGGCGCATTATCGTAGCCGACCGAGGTTTTCCGTTATGATTTCATGAGCCTCTTCGGCCTCGCCCTCTGGCACTTGGATCTCGATGCTACCGCGCCCGCCTTCATCAACGTCGACTCTTTTTAGATTCACTAGCATCCCTTCCGACTCCAAGATGCCTTTTAAGCGATCGGCCATCGCAACCGTTGGCGCGATATAAACCACCGTCCACATCAAGACGTCCCTCCCGGATCATCTGGCATAGGCTATAGCGTTAGTGCCTGTAAACCCTATTGTCTATCTCACCGCCCTGGAGCGCAACCATTATTTGTGACGTTACCATTCCATGGGCATCGCTTCATGACTCTCGTTCTGCTTCTTGCTCGCCACCCGGAACAACGAGAACACCGCGGCGATGAGCGCCACCGCGACGAGAACGAGTAGAGCATAGCGAACCGCAGGGATCCACGGTAATTTAGGTCCTCCAGCGCGCTCCGTCCCTCCATTCATCACCAAGAAGGCCGCCATCAACGTACTAGTCAAGGCCGTGCCCATGGCCATCCCCAATGATCGGGCCATGTTAAGGATTCCCCCGCCCACCCCAAGGCGATCAGGGGGGAGACTCCCCATTACCGAACTATTATTCGGCGGCGTAAAGATTCCGAGTCCTACCCCAACAAACACCAGTTCCGCGACCATGAAATAGAGATTGGCGTGGAGTGCGATGCTCAGCGCCAAAAATAGCGTGGCGACGGCAGTTAACCCCATTCCCAAGGTTGTCAGAAGCCGCGCGCCATAGCGGTCAGCTAGGCCACCCGCCTTAGGCGCGACGACGGTCATTCCCAACGGCACCGCCGTCAAGATTAGTCCCGTGATAGCCGAGTCAAATTGGGAGACCCGTTCAAAGAAAAAGGGCATTAAGAAGAGCACCCCAAACATCGCCAAATACGACAAAAGGCCTGTAAAGTTTCCCATGCTAAATATGGGAATCTTAAAGAGCTTCAAATCCACCAAGGGCGCTCGGAACGATCGCTCCCGCATCACGAATGCGATTAAGAGGACTACAGCCATGGCAAACAAGCCCACGATACGCGGGGAATCCCAATGCCAGAGGTTGCCTTCGGTTAGTGCGAGCATTAAAGCGACCAAAAATGGGGTAAATAAAATCGTGCCCCACCAATCAAAGCTTGTCTTGGTCCGCGCGATACGGTCTTTAGGTAAAATTAAGGCGGCCAACGTCATCCCGATCAACCCTACTGGAACATTCACATAAAAAATGGCCCGCCATCCGAATAATCCGATGAGAGCCCCCCCGATCGCCGGTCCTAACGATAACCCGATGGCTTGCGCCGAGCCTTGAAATCCTATGGCTTTACCCCGTACCGAAGCCGGCACAGTGGCTGTAATGATGGCCACCGAGTTGGCCTGCAACATCGCCGCTCCCGCCGCTTGGAAGACCCGTGAGACAATTAACATGGGCAAGTTCACCGCAGCGCCGCAGGCGGCAGAGCCAATGATGAACACCAAAAATCCAAAAGTATATAAGGGCCGCCGACCCCACATATCGGCCAGCCGCCCGAAAAACGTCAATAAGGTCGCCAAAGTTAGTAAATAAGAAATCAAAACCCACCCAACAATGCTTGCCGAGGCGTGAAACGAGGTACTCATCACCGGCAGGGCCACATTCACAATACTTGCGTCCAGCGCGGCCATGAAAGCCCCGATACATACCGTTCCTACAACGAGCCAGATATAGTTGGACCGTGTGGTGAATTTCTGAGACGGCAATTTATTCCATAATTCGCGTAACCCACTTGACCCACTCATACCGTCCTGTGCCACGACTATCCCCCCAAAAAAATTTTAACTGGCTTCAGGCGGACGTTCCGAAGTCATTCCGTTGCCATTATCCCACCATCGTCCCGTGAAATCCACCTCCTAGTGATGTCTCTTTTAATCAGTCTCGTGGCATCGTACAATGCTACTAAACTGGAATATAGAAAGAGAGACCTTCGTGCCATGCCTTATGACGCCTTACTATTACGTGCTTTAGAACAACGTTGGCAGTCGACTTTGGTGGGGATGGAGTTTTATTCCGTCGCGATCGACGACACCGGTAGCTTCTGGCTTACTGGACGCGACGCCAAGAACGGCCACATTGGACGCCTTTTAATCGTGTTGACGCCTGGACAAGCCCGCATGCATTTCAGCCCACGGCCGATTCCAAAAACATCCCGAAAAAAGCCCACGCCGGCATTTCTCGATCGGCTCCTACCATTCCGGGTGGTGAGCGTCACGGTCCCGCCCTTTGAACGTTGGATCCGCCTGGAAGTCAATCATCTCGACGACCTCGAACAAGTGGTCTGCCGCACCATCATTGTTGAACTTGCGGGACACTTGACCAATCTCATTGTGCTCAAAGAGGGCGATATCATTCTGGACGCCATAAAGCGCGTGAGCCCCGATCGCCCGGGACGCTCGGTCTGGCCGGGGGAACGGTACACACCACCGCCCGCGGTCGCAAACCCTTGCGTGACTCGCAACCTGGGCGACCTCACACCATGGGCCAAGACCTGGATGACTGAACGGCAGTCTCTTGAGAGTTGGCAAGCATTTTGTCACGATTGGGAACGCGGCGACTACCAATTTTACCGCTTGACCCCACTGGCTTCATCGAGCCCCGACATTTGGATTTATCCTCAGAACGGGTATCAAGCCGAGACGGTCGAAGACCCGGAATCCGCCCTCGATGAGCTCTATGCAGAACGCGAACGCCTCCGTCGCATTGCCGCCGATGCGACGCAGCTCCATAGACTTTGGAGCCAACGCTTGGCCCACCTCCAGGAAAAACTCGAGGGTTTTTTGCAGCAAAGCGCTATAGATCCCGAACCATGGCGGCACGAAGCGGACCTTTGGCTGGGCTACCAACACCAGTTTCAGGATCGCGAGCTCCCCTATTCCATCACGGTACCCGGATTGATAGACCCATCCCAATCGGTCGCGTTGACTTTGGAATCCGGACAAACCCCCTGGCAACGTGCCGAGGATTTATACCGTAAGGCCAAGAAACAGGAGGCGCGCCGTGAATCTCATACGCAGATGGTACCTCAATTGGAGGAGGAATTAGCTCAGCTCCGCGCTCAGATAGACATCCTGCGCGGCGGCACCCCGCCGCCTGAGTGGATCCGGCAGCACTTGGGTCAAGCACAAAGGCATTACGGCATTCCGAACCAGGATCACGCCGATCCCTTTCGGCGTTTTGCTGCCAAAAGCGGCCACGCTATCTTAGTCGGCCGCTCGCGGACCGAAAATGCCCATTTGACATTTCGTGTCGCACGACCCGATGACCTCTGGTTTCATGTCAAACAATCCCCGGGTTCCCATGTCATCCTATCCTGTGGTAAGACTCACCCGAGTCTCGAAGATCTGTTGGACGCCGCCGAGCTCGCAGTATTTTATAGCCAGGCGTCACACTCTTCGATGGTCCCGGTAGATTACACGCGCAGAAAGCACGTGCGTAAGAGACCTCATAGTGAGCCTGGACAAGTGCTCTACCGAGAAGAAAAAACTCTTTATATCACGCCCGATCCGGAGCGACTCCGCCGCCTAGGCGCCGTCCGGGAAAAGCTTGCCGAGCGACAGAGCCCATAGTTCAGGTCTTGGGCCGGGTCAGTGGGATATCTGCCTGGCACAATGGGCAGGCTTGGGGTTCCCAAGTCGGGATGGAACCCGGTGTGAGCCGCAAGAGCGCCTCAAATCCAAAGGCGTCCCAGTGAGGCTTATCATGGCCGCGGTCCACGAGAGCTCCAATGGCGACGACGCGCCCCCGAGCTTCTCTGACCGCCTCCACCACCTTGTCGACGGAACTGCCCGTGGTCACCACATCTTCCACCACCACCACGGGCTCATCGACCGCCAACGTAAACCCCCTCTTGAACCGCATCCCACCGTTCTCGCTCTTTTCGGCGAATAACATCCGACTCCCTTCCCACTCGGCCGCCACCGCGTACGCCGGAATAATGCCTCCGACCGCGGGCCCGACCACGGTGCGCGCCCCATAAACTTTTAGACGACGGGCCAATTCCTGGGCCCATCCCGCCAGTGCCTCTGGTTTTTCCGTGAGTCGTGCCATCAATAGAAACTGGTCGCTATGACGACCCGTAGTGAGTAGGAAATGGCCCCTCAGATAAGCCCCGTGCTTCGTGAGTTCATCAAGATCCCAGGTCATTGTCATTCTCCCTTAAAAAAAGATTGCAGTCTCTGGTAGGCCCCGTACGGATCGAGATCCTGCGTCAAGGATCGCCCGATGACCAGATCGGTAGCACCTAGTTTCCATGCCTGGTAGGGATCCATTACGTGGGCATGATCGTCCGCGCCTTTTCCACCCCACCGGAGGCCGGGCACCACGATCCGGGCGTCCGGCCAGAGTTTTTTAATCCGCCCAATTTCGGACGCGCCGGCCACGACCCCACTGAGGTGGGACGCTTTGGCCAAAGTGGCTAGCCGCGATACCAAATGAGATCCCGCCTGAGCCCACCCCAAACGGTCTAATTCCGGGTCCCCAAGACTGGTCAGCACCGTCACAGCCACCACGGCCGTGTCGCCGGCCTGGTGCGCTGCTTCTAACATCGACAACCCTCCACTGGCGTGGACGGTAGTCAAGGATACACCAAGCTGCCGGATTTGGGTTAAGGCGCGCCCCACAGTGGTCGGAATATCATGGAGTTTCAAATCCAAAAAGATTTGAAAACCCTGATCGGTCCAACCTCGGACGGCTTTGGGACCGATGCCTAGAAAGAGCTCGAGTCCTACCTTAAATTGCCGATGCCCGGGATATCGCTCCATAAGGCTCTCCGCTTCGTTTAACGTGGCGACATCCAGTGCAATCCATAAATTAGGTGTGCGCATTCACCGGTCCCCCTGATTTCTTCGGTAGTGCGGATCCGAATGCCTCGGCCATCGTGGCAAAGCCCCAACTAGAGAGCTCATCAGGCAGGGCATAGATAATTTCTTCCATACGCCGCGGATACTGAAAGGTTACGGTGCCCACCATCACCGCACTGGCTCCGACCATCAAAAATTCCACAACGTCCGTAGCATTGGTAATGCCGCCCATGCCAATGACAGGAATAGTAACTTTTTGAGCCACTTCATACACGATGCGCAGTGCAACCGGTTTGATGGCGGGACCCGATAAGCCACCGGTAAGGCCGCCTAACGCTGGGCGCCGTCGCTGCTTATCGACACCGAGTCCCACTAGGGTGTTAATCGCCGAAATCATGTCCGCCCCCGCATTCTCTACAGCTTCGGCAATAACGGCTGGACTCGGCACGTTAGGGGAAAGTTTTACCATGATGGGTAGATCCGTCGCATTCCGAACCGCCTCGGTCACTAGATAGGCCTGGTCCGGATCGTGGCCAAAGCTAATCCCTCCCTGTTTGATGTTGGGACAAGAAATATTCACCTCGATGGCACTCACCCCCGGTTCCGCATTAATGCGGGCTGCCACGCGCCGGTACTCGTCCACGGTATGTCCGATGATGTTCACGATCACGGTCGCGCCGCACCCCCGCAAGAATGGCAAATCGTGGGCACAAAAGTGCTCTACCCCGTGATTTTGAAGACCGATAGAATTCAAAAGGCCGGCTGGGGTCTCCCACACTCGGGGCGGTGGATTGCCCGACCAGGGATCCGGTGACACCCCTTTAACGCTCACTCCGCCCAAGCGCTCGATATTCACCAAGTCCTTGTACTCGGGACCAAATCCAAATGTGCCGGACGCCGCCATGATGGGATTTTTCAACACGAGGCCTCTCGGTAATGCCACAGCCAGGTTCATTCAAAAATCAGCTCCTCCGCTCCAAAAACCGGTCCATCGCTACAGACTCTAAGATAACTTTGCCGTCCCTCGACGTAGCCGGGAATGACGCAGGCCAGACACGCCCCAATTCCGCAGCCCATCCGTTGCTCCAGAGCCAAAGCGGCATCGGCCCGACCCTTACTGAGTCGCGCCACGGCCGCCAACATGGGAGTGGGTCCGCACGCGTAAACTTGGCCACCCGGATGGTTTTCGACCCAATCGTGCAGGGAGGCTTCAATGGTACCCTGTCGTCCGAGGCTCCCGTTGTCAGTGCTAATTTGGACCTCACACCCGAGCGCGCGAAACTCGTCGGCCAAGAGAATTAAGCTCTGGTCTCGGGCGCCGAGGATTATCGTAGGACGCCGATCTGTAGCCTGTCGCCAAGCCTCGATCGCTGCATAGAGCGGAGGTATCCCAACTCCTCCGCCCACCAGACACCAGGGACGATGAGGATCTGGGGGTGAAAAGCCTTGGCCCAAGGGTCCCATCACATCGAGCGTGCTGCCTACCTTCTGCGCGGCCAGCCACGCGGTACCGTCACCCACCACTTGAAGCAATAGGGCCACCTCACGACGGCTCCGATCGATCCGGGAAAATGAAATGGGGCGCCTTAGCATGCCTTTGGTGACCACATCGACAAACTGTCCCGGAATAGCCCGGGCCAGCTCCGGGCTCTTTAACCAGAGTTCAACGTGACCGGACGCCGGTTCCTCACGGCGAATGATGGGGACCTCGAGCAAATGGATCATGGTGCCTCCTGATGGCGAGCTAACCCATCGAAGTCATTACGATAACGCATCACCCACTGGTTCAAGGGGTTCACTCCAAAGGCTTGTCGAGACCGTGTCCGTACCGCTTCCAACGCGGCTCCGAGAGTGTCTAAAGACGTAAAACACATCACCCCACGCTCCACCGTGGCCCGACGAATGAGGAACCCTTCTCGTTCTCGGTGCCCACCGACACTGATCGTGTTAATGACCAGATTAAAGAGCCCTTGCCGTATTAAATCGACCAAATGAGGGCGACGTTCCCCTAGTTTGTAGACCGGGGTAGCTGCAATCCCCATAGTAGACAACAAGGCCAAGGTCCCCGTAGTGGCATAGAGCCGATATCCTAGGCGGGATAGCTCTTCGAGATACGGTAATGCTTCTTGCTTGTCCTGGTCTGCGATTGTCACCAAGACTTTACCTCCGGCTGGGAGTCGAAAGCCGCCCGCTAATAGTGCCTTATAGAGCGCACTGGCAAAGTCCCGGTCAATGCCCATCACCTCCCCGGTGCTTTTCATTTCGGGTCCCAGGGCCGCATCGACCATCTCTAACTTTCCGAAAGAAAACACCGGCATCTTGACCGCAAAGTGTCGCGGGTGGGGCCACAGCCCTTGGGCCCACTGGGCCCCAAGTTGTCCCGTTACTGCTGCCTCTATCGCCATCTCGACCATGGGCGCGCCGGTGGCCTTGATGATAAAAGGCACCGTGCGACTCGCTCGCGGGTTCGCCTCAATCACATAAACTTCATCGTCTACCGCGACAAATTGGACATTAAGTAAACCCTTCACCCCAAGACTCCGGCACAGGGTAGTGGTTATCGCAACCAGGCGTTCAATGACTTTTTGGGACGCCCGCACCGGAGGCAATACCGCCACCGAATCCCCCGAATGGATGCCCGCTCGTTCCACATGCTCCATGATAGCGGGGATGATCACCCGCTCCCCATC
>JAKADW010000075.1 GCA_021820165.1 Bacillota bacterium | reverse complement strand
TTTCGTCCAGCGGGAGGTCTCCCGAATCATGGCCGCCGGGTTCTTAAGCGCCTTAATTTCCTGGGACACGTGGTCTCTCACGTCCTGACGAAATGGAGAGGCGATCTCCACCCAGCGCTTTCCTGCGCTGATGAGATGTTCTCGGGCGTTAGCCATCCAATCATGTTCCGCCGCGGATACGATGCGGGTTGTGGCTGGTCGCTGGTCAATCACCCAGGCTTTGGGAAGGGGCCCCCAGGAGGCTTGCTCAAGATGGGCAAGGGCGCTGAAGGAACGCTCTTCTTCGGTGCGCGGCAATCCGTGAGACGCCATATGGGCAATGGTGGAGGCCGCCGCTTGCCGAGCCCCGCGGTTTAGCACGCTTTGGCGTAGCATCAGCGAAGCGGGCACGGCCAGCAACCCGATGAGTAGCAGAGCGGCCCTATAGCGCGGTCGAAACACACGACGCGTGTGTTTTCGTCCCGACGGTCGATGGGTGCTGGAGACTTCCTGACGCTGGACCATAGTCATCACCTACAGGACTAACGCCAGCCATCTTGAGCAGGTTATCTGGAAACAAATGGAATTTAAAATTTAGTCGAGGACTGAACCTCAGCAGAGCCTGGAATGGCGAAGTACCACATCGAAGCCGGGAGAAATGTGGTAGAAGGGCCATAGGGTGGATAGCCAAGACACCGCGGTCGCGAGTTAGTACGAGCACACTAAGGGGTGGACTTGGGTCCACCTCTTTCAACGGAAATGTTTCCCTGACGGTGAGTGAAGGGTCTGTGATCAGCCGTGAATTCCGGATGCCCAAAAGAAGTACCGAGAGGCTCGCTATACGCGCTGTTTTCTAGGAATAAGGCAGTTAGCCTGCGATTCGTTTAATTCCTGTCCGGCCCCATGCGGGGACGGGCCGGGGACACCGCCGCAAGATCGTCTGCCTTCGTGGTCACGGGCTCTTCCGGCCCCTGGGAAATCCAGAGTTTCAGTTCAGGTTCAAACCGGTTGATAACGGCCTCAGCCTCTGTAATCCAGTTGAGATAACGCATCCCCGAAATTGCTCCAAAAGTGTCTCCCTCGCGTATGGCTCGGGACACCTGACAAATGGCCTCTCGCTTCAAGGTATCCATGAGCTCTCGATTCATCGTATCTGACCCCTATATCGTTTCTTAACTTCGTTATATGTTGCGGGGCCAAAAAGGGGACCCTGACGAAGCGTTTTCCGCTGGGGCATGAATGCTCTCCTCTCGCGTATGATAGAGAAATTGAAAAAAGGCGGGGATGATCATGTCCACCCCAAGCCAAGAAGACTATCTCGAGGCCATCTGGGTGTTGACGGAGCAAAAAGGATACGCCCGCGTCACCGACTTAGCTGAACGCTTGGCGATTAACCCGGCTTCGGCGAGTAAGATGGTTCGGCGGCTGCATGAGGCGGGACTCCTCACATATGAGCGATATCGGGGCTTTGCTTTTACCCCTGAAGGGAAGCGTCAGGGTCGGCTACTCTATGCCCGCCACCAGATTCTTGAACGGTTTCTTACCCATTTGGCCATTGGGTCAGCCGACGATATCCACCGGGTTGTAGAAGGCATCGAGCATCACTTTGATGTCCCCCGCCTGCGCCCGGTAGAGCGTCTGGTCCACTACATTGACAACCATCCGGATTGGTGGAATGAATTCTCCGAACACCAGAAGGATGATGGGTAATCCCTGACGTTTTTTTTGTATGGCGTTGGGACAACCTTTGGGGCAGCCAAAGGAGGACGACATGGACCGATGAAAACACCCCACCCGCCTATGGGATGGGGTGTTTTGAAAGGGAGGTTACCCGCCCAGCGTTTGCACAATCAGCACAATGTTCAGGGATAGGATTAAGGCGGCGCAGGCCATGGCGGCGATGGTGACATAGCGACGGTTGACGAGAACCCCCATGACATTTTTCTGACTGGCAAAATAGATGAGCGTGGCAACTGGAATGGGAAGCACCAAACTTAAAATCACTTGGCTTATGACCAATGTCTCAGTGGGGTTGATTCCCAGGGCCACGATAATCACGGTGGGGAGCATGGTCACGATCCGCCGGATCCATACGGGGACCGTAAACCCGACGAATCCCTGCATAATCACCTGGCCGGCCATGGTGCCCACCGCCGAGCTTGACACTCCTGAGGCCAAGAGCGAAATGAGGAACACAGCCGCCGCCATCGAGCCGAGAATTGGGGTCAACGTCTGGTACGCCATGGGAATGGTCGCAACTTGAAGATGCCCGGTGCTGTGGAAGACAGCGGCCGCCATATACATCATGGCGAGGTTAATGAGACCGGCGAGCGACATGGCAATGATGACTTCTTTTTGGCTAAAGCGATAAATCTTCTTCCGCTCTTCATCATTGCGTGGGCGGATGCGCCGCCCGGTAAGACCCGAGTGAAGGTAGACGACGTGTGGCATCACCGTGGCGCCTACCACGCCTACCACTAGCAGCATGGCGTTTGACCCCTGCACCCAAGGGACCACGCTGTGATAGAGGACCAATCCCAAAACCGGATGGGAGAAAATAGTCTCAGCGGCATAGCAGGTACCGATGAGCAAAACCAGGGCGCTAATAAAAATTTCCAAGGGACGAAACCCGTAACGGTCCATCGACAAAATTACATAGGTGAGGATGCCGGTGATGACCGTTGCTATCAGCATGGGGATGCCGACGAGAAGATTCAAGGCTAAGGTCGCGCCTAAAAACTCTGCGATGTCGGTCGCCATGGCGGCTAGTTCAGAGACAATCCACAAGATAAAGGCGACGCTCCGAGGAAATCGTTCACGGCAAAGCTCGGGAAGATTCTTCCCGGTAGCAATGCCCAACTTGGCGGACATATTTTGGATAAGCATGGCCATGAGATTGGCTAACACGATCACCCAGAGAAGTTTGTAGCCAAACTCTGAACCACTCTGAATATTCGTGGCATAATTTCCCGGGTCGACATAAGCGACAGCGGCAATGAAGGCGGGTCCGAGAAATGGTAGCAACGCCCGAAAGCCTTTACGGTTGGAGGAGAGTACGGACCGCGCTTCGAGCACCGCCCGGGATTCTTCAGCTTTTTGCAACGCACTCATGGAGGACACCTCTTCCTTTGCCCGTTGGTGAATTTCTTGCATTCGTCACACACACTGTTCTTAAGCTCACTTTTCCCTGCATCCTACGAAGCGGGGAAAAGCGTGGTGAGTGTCCCTTGGGAAATATGTGTGGGAATCCATGGAAGACGCGGGGCCAAGGACAATGAGCAGCGGACGCAAAAAGAGCCACGCGGCGGCGTGGCTCATGATAGTTAAAGGGAGGGCTCAGATAAGATGGTGGGCGAGGAAAGTCCAAATATCCGTCTCTTCGTCGAGCCAGGTGGCGACCGATTTGCCGACACCGTGCCCGGTTTTCGGGGCCACGCGCAACAAGATTGGCAGATCTGATCCGGTAGCCCGCTGTAGCCGTGCGGTCATCTTTCGTGCATGCATGGGATCGACCCGGCTATCCTCTTCCGAAGTGAAAATGAGCGTGGCCGGGTATGACGTCCCATCCACCACGTGGTGATAGGGTGAATAGGCATGGAGCCACTGGAACTCTTCCGCGATATCGGGTGAACCGTACTCGGCTGTCCACAAGTCGGCAATGAGAAAGCGAGGAAAGCGCAGCATATCGAGGAGGGGCACGCCAATGATGGCTGCCCGCGCCAAAGACGGATGCTGGGTGATGAAGGTGCCGGTGAGAAGGCCACCGTTGCTCCGTCCCGTGACTCCCAAGTGGCGGGAATCGGTGTATCCAGAGGCTATCAGATGACGGGCAGCGGCCTCAAAGTCATTGAACACATTTTGCTTCGATTGGCGCATGCCCATTTCATGCCAGTGGCGGCCGAATTCGCTTCCCCCGCGCAAGATGGCCAGGGCGTAAATGCCGCCCTGCTCCACCCAAGCGCGGACGGATGGGGAGTACATGGGCAAGTTGGCGACGTCGAAACCGCCGTATCCCGTGAGGACGGCGGGCGTCCGGCTATTCTTGACAGAACCGGGAATCTTGGCCATATAGACGGGAATGCGGGTGCCATCGGAGGAGGTCGCCCATTCTTTTACCACTTGGATACTCTCTACTGGGTCCGCCGATTTTGCCCAGAGGGTGTCCTCGAGCGTATCAGCTTCGATTTGGCGGATGGCGGGAGGGGTGGCAAAGCCGGAGTATCCATAATAGAGGGCATCTCTCGATGATGTCAGCCCCGTGATGCATGCGTAGTTGTCGAGGGGACCCTCTCTGACAACGGTTCCTCCATCCGTGGTGACGATGCGAAGCCAAGACGAGGCTTCGCGTAATTGATGGAGGTAAATGTGATGCGATGTAGCCATCGCCTCCACGAAGGGTGAACCGTCTTCTCCGGCGATAATGGTGTTGAGGTGTGAGTCGTCAAGATCAAGGGCGACGACCTGGCCCGCGTCGCAGTCGACGTTGGTAAGAGCCAATAGGGTGTTGCCGGACCACAGGGGGGACAGCGTGGCCTCGCCCCGATCAAAGACGAGACGGGGAGGATTGGGGGTCTCCCGATCCAACAGGTAAAGTGTCGTCCGCGTCCACCCGTAGCTCAGCGCGATGGCTAGATACCGCCCCGAAGGAGAGAGGTGAAGGCTCGGCATGGCGCGCTTGTCATCCGGGGCTTGAAAGATCAAGGGGTCATCCAGGTACGGCTCACCTAAGCGATGGTAGTAAACGCGCGAGTGGTAGTGCTCGTCGCCCGGAAGGACCGTTCCCGGATCGGGATAGCGCGTGTAATAGAACCCGCTATCCCCGGGTGGAAACGCGATGCTGGCGTAGCGAGCCCGGGGAATACGGTCGCTCAACAGGCGCTCTGCCTCTAGATCGTAGACGTGCAGCGTGGCCCATTCGTTTCCGTGAGGGGAGAGGCCGTAGAGCACATATCGCCCATCGTGCGACACATCCGCCCAGTCAATGTGCATGGGGTCGCCCTGACCGAGTTGGTTGGGGTCCACGACCGTTATGCGGCGGCCGCTCCGCTCGGCATAGAGGACGGCATGTTCTTGACCCACATCCCGCCGATGATAGATGAGGGTTCCGCCCCGCCCGTGGGGGAGGCCCAGATCCGGCATGTCACGGAGCTTGGCCAGCCGGGTTTGAAGCTGGTCACGGCCGTGATAACGGCTTATTACGGACTCGGTATATTGCCCCTGTTCCCGTGTCCAAGAACGTGTGGACTCGCTAGTTCCATCTTCAAGCCAGCGAAACGGGTCTTCGATCGTCTGGCCGTGCAAGAGCTCCGTGACCGGTTCGGGATTACTTTCGGGGTAGCGCATCAGGGTCTCCCTCACGGATGGTGGCAGCTGCCCGTTCGACGGCGTTGACAATATGCTGGTAGCCGGTGCAGCGGCAGAGATTACCGGACAACGCTTCTCGAATTTCCCCGCGCGTAGGGTGGGGGGTTTCATCAAGGAAATGAACGGCCGTCATGAGAAAGCCGGGTGTGCAGAACCCGCATTGCAGCGCGTGCTCTTTCCAGAAAGCTTCTTGGACGGGATGCAGGGTGCCATCGGGCTTGGCCAAACCTTCCACGGTGGTGACATCAGCGTGGTTGACGCTAACGGCCAATGTTAGGCAGGAGCGGGCCGGGCGGCCGTCGATGAGCACGGTGCAGGCACCACAGACTCCCTGCTCGCAGCCCAAGTGAGTTCCTCGAAGGTTCAACTGCTCACGGAGTACGTCCGCCAAAAGCCAGCGCGGGTCGACCTCCAAGTGGTGGCTTTTGCCGTTGACGGTTAAGGTGATGGGCGTCACGTTAGGAATTCCCTCCATTCTCTAGGCTCTGGCGATGCGCGTCTTCCAACGCTTCAATGAGCAAGGTGCGGGCCAGTTGGCGCCGGTAGTCGGCCGTCGCATTGAGGTCGTCGGCCGGGTCGATGCTCTGGCTGACTTCCTCGGCCAGGTGGGCCCAAAGTTCGTGGGCGGCAACCTCGCCAATCACGGACTGCTCCAGATCGGGGTTCCGCCAGGGAATATCGCCGACGCCCCCGACGGCCAAGCGCAGCGACTCGATTCGGCCGGACGGGCTGAGGGACAAAGCGGCAGCAGCAATCGCCAAGGCAAAGTCGCCCGAGCGAATGGCGTGCTCCCGGATGGAAGAGGCCATCCGGGTCGCTTCTGTGAAGGTCACGGCGGTTACGATTTCGTTCGGTGCCAGCGCTGTAATGAAATAACTCAGAAAGAAATCTCCCGCGGAAATGGTCCGGGTTTCGTCTGCGGAAGCCACGGTCATTTCCCAGTCGAAGAGAGTAGCCAGAACCGGAAGCTCAGCCGCTGGATCGGCATGGGCTAAACTTCCGCCAATTGTTCCCCGGGTTCGAATGGCCGGATGGGCGATGAGCTGTTCTGCCTTCGCCACAATGGGGGCAAAGCGTCTCACGCGGGGATCCTGTTCCAACTGATAATGCCGGACGAGGGCACCCACGATGAGGCGATTGCCATCCTCACGAATCTCCGTGAGCTCTGACAATCCGTTCAGATCCACCAGAGTCGCCGGGTGCGCAAGACGCATGTTCATCATGGGAATGAGACTCTGACCTCCGGCCAACAGCTTGGCATCCGCATGGGTGGTAAGCGCCTCGAGCGCCTCACTTAACGTGGTAGGCCTAACGTAGTCAAATGCGGGTGGCTTCACGCCTCATCGCCTCCTTTCAGTGCGGCCAACGCTTGGAAAAGACGGGTTGGCGTCACCGGAGCAAAGTCCAAGTGGAGTCCGCGATCCCGAAAGGCATCCTCAACGGCGGACAAAACGATGGCCTGTGAGGGAATAATGCCCGCCTCGCCGACCCCTTTATATCCCTTGGGATTATTGGGAGCCGGATAGTCGCGGTGATGAATTTCAATGTCAGGGCTTTCGTTCGCGCCCGGGAGGCGATAATCGAGAAACGAGGTGGTGAGAGGTTGACCATCTTCGTTGTAAATCATTTCCTCATAGAGAGCGCTGCCGAGACCTTGAACTGTCCCACCAATGACTTGGCCGTTGGCAAGCAAAGGATTGACGATGGATCCGCCGTCATGCACAATGACGTAACGCTCAATTTGAATGCCGGCGGTGTTTTCGTCGACGCGGACAATCATGGCATGGGAGCCAAACCCGTAGGTGGGCGTGTTGGATCCAAAGGCATCTTCGTGGACCAAAGGGGGTTCTCCCTCTCTTTTCCACTGTTCGGCAAGCTCCGCCCAATCGAGGGCGACACTTGGGACGCCTTTGACATGAAATTGGCCGGCCTCGAACAGGATGTCTTCCACATGGGCTTCCAGAAGTTTAGCCGCCGCAAGCTTCGCTTTCTCAATCAGTCCTACGCTGGTCTTCTCTGTCGCATTACCCGCCATAATTATGGTCCGGCTGCCAAAGGTTCCAATGCCTTTCGCGATCGAACCGGTGTCCCCTTCAACCACCTCGATGCGGTCGATGGGAATAGAGAGAGCGTCTGCGGCGATTTGTGCGAGCGCGGTCCGGTGTCCTTGTCCTTGCCCGGTCGCTCCGGTACTGAGCCGAATCCGCCCCCGATCGCCCAGTTCTATTTTCACGCCTTCAAAGCCGAAGCCGGCCGAGACCTCCACATAATTCGAAAGGCCAAGTCCGAGACGCACTCCGTTTTTGAGAGCCTCCCGCTGGCGGGCGCGACAGGCGTCGACGTCCACGAGATTAAGCAAGTCCTGGAAGGTTCGGGGGAAGTCACCCGAATCGTAGACGACGTCAGGTATCCCGGAATGATAGGGGAGATCGTCAGAGCGGACGAGGTTTTTCATCCGAATGGCCACTCGGTCCATGCCGAGGGTGTCGGCCGCGCGGTCTAACATGCGCTCGATAATGTAATGGCCTTGTGGGCGTCCGGCTCCGCGATAGGGAGCCTGGGGAACCTTGTTGGTGAGTACGGCACGGCCATCAATGAAGAGGTGGGGAATGCGGTAGGGACCGGGCAAATTCCGGGCGGTGGTTCGGCAGACAATCATCCCGCCACCGGGAAAGGCCCCATTGTCCTGAAAGTATGTATCGACCAAAGCTACCAAGGTGCCGTCGTGATTGACCCCCAACTCCACATGGTGGATTTGTTCCCGCTCCTGATAAGTGCTGAGAAACTCTTCAAAGCGATCGCCGGCCCACTTAACGGGGTTGTTAAAATGGACGGCGCACCAGACGACCAAGGCTTCTTCTGGGTAGGTGCCATTTTTAACCCCAAAGCCGCCGCCGACTTCCGGTGCAATGACCCGAATGCGTTCCGGGGGCATGTTGAGAAATTCCGCGATGCGCTCTTGAGCCCGGTGGACCGATTGCGTGGCGTCATACACGATGAGCTGTTGCTCGATGGCGTCATAGTGGGCCGCCACCGCACGGGGTTCCATGGGCTGGGCGCTCACCCGACCAAGACGGAGGGTCGCACGGATGACATGATCGGCGTTCTCCAGGGCACGCTTTCCCTCGCCGCTCTCATATTGCACGCGATCGAGGGTATTGGTGCCCAATTCAGGATGAAGCACCAGCGTGTCCGCGGCCGCTTCGATGGCGTCGGTTAGTGCCGGAAGCGCTTCATATTGTACGGAAACGAGCTCCGCGGCATCTTCGGCCACATACCGATTGTCGGCTAAGATAAGCG
>JAKADW010000074.1 GCA_021820165.1 Bacillota bacterium | reverse complement strand
TCGGAGAACAGTTTTTTGTCTCGATTTCCCGACGAGGTGCTTCGGCATCTCGGCCTTTGGGCCGCTCACCCATCTTGGGCGGCGCGCTGGAATGCGGCTATGGCCTTCTCTGCCCGCCGGGCGGCCCCGTTTTGGGAAGCGGCCAGCCCTTGGGTCCGGGCTTTGACCGGCGATGATGACAATCGGGTGCGGCGCGCCGCTGAGCGCGTGCGGAAGTGTTTGGACTGATTGGTATAATGGCCTTATGGAGGGATGTCCCACTGGAGCCGACACCGACCAAGTCTATATGGCCCTGGCAAGCTCGTGAAGGCTTTCCCTGGCCGGGGCTTCATATTTTTGAGGGGCCCGGCGTCCTCCCATTGGATGGGGGAGGGCATTTAGATGCCTGGCACCTTGCCTATGAAGAATGGGGCCCCACCTCGGGACCGCCGGTGGTGGTGTTTCATGCCTTGACGGGCGATAGTCACTTGGCCGCATCGCGAGAGAACCAACCTCCCGGGTGGTGGGATGGGGTGGTCGGGCCGGGTAAGGGCCTGGACACGAATCGTTTCCATGTCCTTTCGTTCAACGTGTTGGGCGGGGCGATGGGCTCCTTAGGCCCGTCTTCGTTGGGGCCCCAGGGAAAGCCTTGGGGGAGCCGCTTTCCGGCTTTGAGCCTTTTTGATATGGCTCGCGCCGCACATGCTTTGATTCAAAGCTGGCATGCCGGCCGCACCTATGTGATTGGCGCGTCCATGGGGGGGATGCTGGCGTATGCCTATGCGTCCTTGTATCCCGACGAGGTTTCCTCCCTCATGGCCATCGGGGCGCCTATTCAGCATGAACCCTGGGCGATCGCCTATCACACCGTAGGGCGAAGTGCCATAACCACCGATCCGCATTTTCAAGGCGGCGATTATTACGAGGGCCCCTTTCCGGAGCAGGGGCTGGCTCTGGCGCGGATGGCGGACATGATTTCCTATCAGCACCCCAGCTCCATGGGGCGGAAATTTGGACGAAATCTTCAAGCCGGTTCCCCGGAGCAATTTCAAATTGCGTCGTACCTCCGCTATCAAGGACGAAAATTGGTGAGCCGGTTCGACGCCAACACGTATCTCACACTCACCCAGGCTATGGACCGCTTTGAGCTTTTCCCCGCCCATATGGAGGCGCTTAAAACGGTACCGGTGTCGATGGTGGGGATTGAGTCAGATCTCTTATATCTATCGGAGGAGATTGACGCCCACGCGGAGCGGTTGGCTGAGGCCGGGGTGCCGGTGCGTCTTGAATGGCTTTCCGGCCCGTGGGGACACGACACCTTCTTGGTGGAACAGGAGGCCATGGGCCGAATGGTGTCCGAGTTTCTTGCCACGTCCGGATTATAAGGGTCAACGGGGGATAGGCTACCCTCGGAGGGACAACCATGAAAAGACGCTATTACCGGATTGAGACCAAACGCGGCACCTATCGGGCCACCCACATTTTTTGGGAGGACCAAGCGCTCACTTTTTGGGGCCAAGATCACCAGGGGCGTCAGCGGGTGCTGACCATTCCCTATCACGCACTCATCCTGGTCGAGGAGATGGACCCGGAAGTCTCACCGCGCCGACGAAAGCCACGCCGGCCGGTGATAGGAAAACGACTCCTTGACGGCGAATCTCTGAGAGAATCTACCCTTAAGGGAGCCGACCATCATGTCCGCCATCACCGAGACCTATCGCGATCGCGAAGGAACCCCATATCAGGTGCGCGACGCCCGTCCCGAGGACGCGGCCGCGCTAGTCGCCTTGTTGGATCGGGTGGGGCGCGAGGAGATCTACATCGCCGATGAGTCGGCGCAAATTTCCGAGGCCCAGCAGGCGGAGATCCTCCGCCGACTGAACCCCGAAGTTCAGCTGGTCCTGGTGCTGGAGCAGCATCATGTGATTGTTGGATCCTTAGAGATGATTCGCGGGACCTTCCGAAAGAATCGCCATACGGCCATTTTCGGGATGGCGCTGCTACCCGAGTCTCGAGGACACGGCCTCGGTGAAGGGCTTCTGCGCACGGCCGAGCGCTGGGCCCAAGATGCCGGTGTCATGAAGATTTCGCTTGCCGTTTTTTCCAGCAACCGAGCAGCCATTCGGCTTTACCAGCGCCTCGGCTATCAGGAAGAGGGGCGGCGACTCCGCCAATACCTCATTGCTGGAAAATGGGTGGATGAAATTTGGATGGCCCGCTGGCTCTAATCGCTGACCTCATTTAACGACTGCACCATGTCCCAGAAGCGATCGTCGCTGTTTGGGGCTTCCACCGCATGAGTGGTGGCCTTTTCAGCGGTGTGGCGCATGCGTTCGGTATAAAAGAAGAAGGTCTCCTGGGTCTCTAGGGCCTCTGACTGGGGATCCTTATGGTTCCACATGCTGGCATAGCAAAAGGCGTGCAAAAGCGTCCGGAGTTCGTCTTCCTGCTGCTCCCAGGTAGAGGCGACCAATTCCTCCAAGATGGCTTGGCGGGTTCCTACCCAGGGTGCGCCGCCTGGCAAGGTGTGGCTTATCACGTGAAGGGTTTGATCCCGGTGCCGAGAGCGGAGAGCGCTCCAGTCAATGGTGGATTGGGGGGCTTCCATGACCGGGGCATCGTGATAGTCGCGCCGTTCCCATCCGGCCTGAGCCAGCTGCATGATTTCGTCGGTGGTTAGAGACGACTGGGGCACGGCACCGAATAAGGCGCCTTCGCGAATGCAAATTTGTCCGATCCGTTCTTTTAGGTCTTCGTCTAAACCGATTTCTAAATTCTGTCCGTGGTCCATGCGATCGACCTCCTTATCCGTCTAGTATAACCAACGGTCTGGTGCTGTGCATAGATTTGCCAGAGGCGGAGATCCTAACCCTATCATTCCGAAGGTGAGGGATTTCGGTGTCAAGAGGTCGCGTGTGGGTGGGGATCCTGGGTCTTTTCTTACCGTTTTCACTACTGGTATCGGGGTGCGGGGGGAAGCCCGCGCCGTCAGCAAAAAATGCCGCTCACCGGACGGTCAACATGGCGGGGCGAAAGGCGAGGCCAACGCGGGTGTCGAGAATTCTCACCACGGCGCCGACCCGACCGCTCGTGGGGAACGCGAAGGCCGGGGCCACGCTTTATGCCCGGGATTGTCAGAGCTGCCACGGACGGAGCGGTACCGGGACCAGCATGGCGCCTCGTTTGGCCAAGCCCTCCAGCGTGGTCAAAACATTTGGCACCGAAGCGTCCCTGGCATCCTTCATCGCGCATAATATGCCAGCCAGCAATCCGGGTTCCTTGAAACCCCAGCAGGCTGCCAACGCGGCAGCCTACGTGTGGCACTTGGCAGGGAAATAGTCGAGCACTCGCGCGAACGAAAAAAGGCGGTCCTTGGGACCGTCTTTTTTGTGGTTCCGCTAAAATAGGGAAAGGGGTTGGGAGGAGGGACGAAGGTCCATGGGTCATGCCGCGATTCTTGGCACCAGTTCGCATGTCGGCAAAAGTATTGTGACGGCCGGAATTATTCGTGTGTTAGCCCAAGAAGGGGTGCGGGTGGCGCCGTTTAAGGCTCAAAACATGGCGCTGAACGCGTTCGTGACCTTAGATGGCGGGGAGATTGGTTATGCTCAGGCCTTGCAGGCGTGGGCGGCCGGTGTTGAGCCGACGGTGGATATGAATCCGATTTTGCTAAAGCCGGAACCGGGCCACCGCTCTCAAGTGATTGTTCACGGGAAAGTTCAGGGAACGGCCCATGCCGCGTCGTTTCGGGGACGGCGGGTGTGGCTTCGAGAGGCCGCCATCGAATCGTTTGAAAGACTACAGCGGGCGTATGATGTGCTGGTGATGGAGGGCGCGGGAAGCCCGGTGGAGCTGAACCTCATGGAAGGAGATCTCTCCAATCTTCTCTTGCCCCGCCATGCCAAGGCCGCTTTGGTTCTGGTCGGCGACATCGACCGGGGCGGGGTGTTTGCCTCACTCTATGGCACGGTCCAATTATTGCCCGCCGAAGATCGGGCGCGGCTAAAGGGCCTCATTGTCAACAAATTTCGCGGGGACGTCAGTTTGTTCGAGGAGGGCCTGGGAATTTTGGAATCGCTCTGCCAGGTTCCGGTCTTAGGGGTGCTGCCGTTTCTTTCTTTTGGGTTGCCGGATGAGGATAGCGTGAGTCTCGAGGGAAAACCCGACAGCTGGGCCTCAAAGGGACTGCGGGCTTCGGTGGTGGTGCTCCCACACATCAGCAACTTCACCGACCTCTTGGCGCTCGAGGCGGAGCCGGAAGTCTCTTTGGCTTGGCAGCGCACCCCGCCTCGAGAGCGTCCCGATCTTCTCATTATTCCTGGCAGTAAGGGGACCCTCTTTGATTTAGCCTGGCTTTTCGAAAGTGGCTGGGCGGACGCCATTCGCCGCTGGCGTGATGAGGGAACCACCATTATCGGGATTTGCGGCGGCATGCAGATGCTCGGGCAGCGGGTCGACGATCCGGAGGGCGTCGAGGGCGACCCGGACTCCCATCCGGGTCTTGGGCTCATTCCGGCCATCACGCGTATGAATAGAGGAAAAAGGGTCAAACGGCGAAAAGCTCAGGTGGTCGCAAGCGAGTTAGAGCCGGTCGGGGTGGAAGGATACGAGATTCATAATGGCGATACCGTGTTTTTAGACACCCCGAGGCCGCTACTGACGTTCGACGGGGATGATGATGGCTGGATTTCCCCCGATGGAAAGGTGCTCGGCACCTATCTTCATGGTATGTTGGATGAAGGTGCGTTTCGCCGGACGCTTTTGGCTCGATGGGGCATTGATGCGGGACGCGGCGACAATCCCATCGAAGCGGGCCTGACCAAATTGGAGGGGGTGATTCGCGAGCATGTGGGTGTCGAGACTCTTTTCCGTTTGGTCGGGATATGATTTAGCTGCCTGGATTTTGTTGGCCGCCGTGGTCGATCTGATGTTGGGAGACCCCATGTGGTTTTATCATCCCGTCAGACTGATCGGGCGGCTCACCATGGGGTTGGCGGAACTTATTGGCCGGCGCTCCTGGGGGCGCCTCGGACTTCGCATCATGGGAGCCGCGATGACGATCTTCGTGGTCCTTCTGACCCTAGCCGTGGTATCCGCCGTACTTTGGGCGGCGGACGACGTGTCGGTTTGGCTGTTCCGGCTGATGGTCGTCCTTTGGACCTATTGGGGACTGGCCATTCGGGGGCTTACCGATGCCGCTCTCTTGGTCTACCGGCCCTTGGTGACCAATCAGTCGTCCGAAGCGCGCCAATGGCTCCAGTATATCGTGAGCCGCGACACCAGCGCTCTTTCCCCGGAAGACATGATTCGTACCACGATCGAAACGGTGGCGGAGAACACCTGTGATGCGGTGGTAGGACCCCTCTTTTACACCTTTTTGGGTGGCCCCGCTTGGCTTTGGGCCTATAAGGCGGTGAACACCTTAGATGCGGTGATCGGCAATCATAGTCCTCGTTATGAGGAATTGGGGTGGTTCGCGGCCCGCCTGGATGGTTGGGCCAATTATGTGCCGGCACGTCTGGCGGGTCTGGCGATTAGTATCGCCGCCTCTATGGAGGGGCGGTTTCGCCAAGCTTATCGAACCATGCGCGTCGATGGACGGCGCCATCCCATTCCTAACAGTGGTATGTCCGAGGCGGCCATGGCCGGGGCGATTGGCGTCAGTCTTGGAGGGCCTAATATGTTTGACGGGGTGGTGGCTCTCCGACCGAAATTGGGAACGGCGGAGCGACCGCTCCATCCGACGGCCATCATTCATGCCATTTCGGTCAGTTGGCGGGCCACCATGGTGACCGCCGTGACTTTTGGCGTGATTGCAGTCGTCATATCGGGGAAGTGGCTATGAACTCATTAGCGGAAGCGTTTCGTTGGACAACCCGGATTTCGGTGCCAGGGTTCACGCGGGAGGGCCGCTTTGTGGCCGCTTGGCTTTGGGTGCCGGGGATTTTGGCCGGCCTCATTTGGGTGCTGGCCATTCACTTGTTTGGGCCCAATGCCTATGGATTTGGGGTGGCTGTGGGGGGTGAAGCGGTTTTTACCGGGGCGCGCCCGTGGCAGGGGCTCGCCAAAATTTTTGATGGATGGGCGGCTCACCCGGATACCCGAAGCAGCACGCGCCGCGATCGGGCGGTCGGGGCGGCCGGGGCCCTCTTTGTCGCCATGGCGCTGGTGTTGTTGTGGGCGGGGATGCGCCATGGCGCTAATCTTGCCACCTGGGTGTGGGTCATGCCCCCTCTATGGGCCCGGGCAGCCATGGCGTGGGGAATGTCCTGGCGCGGTTTAGATCCTTCGGATCTCGACTATGGCCGCTTGCTTCGGGTGAGCCAAGGAGGCACCGGTTCGTGGGTTCCGCTGATTTTAGCCTTGGCGCTCGGGGTGTTGGTGACCGGGTTTGAAGGGGTCGACGTGTTTGGAGCGGCTCTGGTCTTAACGGGCCTTTTTCTCCTCTGGGGGCGGCGGCTTTTCGGCGGGCTCAACCGAGATGTGCTTCATGCCGCCGTGATCGTGATGGAAGTGCTGACTCTCTTCTTCTTGGTGGCGTTCTCCGCGCCGCCCTTATGAGGGGGCCGGGCGCGACCGAAATTGTTCCACCATTTGGAGGTAGTTGGGGCGTTTGATGTCGACCACGTATCCACCGCTCACCCGGACCAGGTTTTCCGGCGTGAGCGCCACCCATACCGCCGGGTCCCCGGCGGCAGCCCAGAGAAAGGGCTGGTGCATGAGGTCGTCGTCGATGAAGATCGGCATTTGGTAGGATTGGCCGGCGGGCGGTGACCCATAGATGTGGGTGCCGCAGAGTGCCGAGATTTCGGTGGGGCTCGCCGGCCGCACTTCAAGACCAAACCATTGCTCAAGCTTTCCTAAATCCACGCGATTGACGGGGGCGTGTAGAACCACGACGGGACGGGCTCCGCACCAATAGACGGAGACTTCAATCATCTGGCGGATGTCCGCTTTGAGAAGCTCGGCGGCCTGATGCACGCCACGGGTGAGATAGTGGAGCTGACGACGGTCCACGAGCGGAATCTCCCCGCTCTCAATCATGTCGAGAAATGGGAATTCGATATCGAGCGGCATCCGGGAGCTCCTTTCCGTCCATGATATAGTTAGCTTATTCGGGGGCTTGTCCCGGGTCAATATTTAATGTTCGTTTAGGGGAGGACCTGGCGTGTCAGGAGAGCCACGTATCAATATTTTGCACTTATATCCCGAACACATGAATCTCTATGGGGATCGCGGGAATGTCTTGGCCCTCTTGCAGCGGGCCCGTTGGCGGAACATCCCCGCGAGCGTGATGGCTCGCGAGGTGGGGGAACCGATTTCTTGGGATGAGGTCGACTTGGTTTTCATGGGGGGAGGCGAAGACTCCCACCAGTCCCGCATCGCCGACGATTTCTTAAAGCTTCAGGACGAGCTCTCCAGTCGACTCAAGGCGGGTCTTCCCATGCTGGCCATCTGTGGAGCCTATCAGTTGCTAGGACAGTACTATAAGACGGCTGACGGCCATAAACTCCCGGGGTTGGGGTACTTAGATGTCTGGACGGAGCCGGGGTCGTCCCGGGCCATTGGTGACGTCGTTACCGAGACCTCGCTCGACATATCGCCATCATCTCTGGTGGGTTTTGAGAATCATGGCGGGCGGACGTTTTTGGGGCCCTCTCAGGGACCATTGGGGCGAGTGGCGTTGGGTCAGGGGAATAATGGCGAGGATATGACGGAGGGGGCGGTTCAAGACCATGTCATTGGCACGTATCTCCACGGTTCGCTCTTGCCGAAGAACCCCCATTTAACCGATCTGTTGCTCCGCTGGGCCCTCGCCTATCGCGGCTTTCCTATTGAATTGGAGCCGCTCGGCGAATCGGAAGAAATGGCGGCCCATGAGGCGATTCTAGCCCGCTCCCGAAATTCATAGCTATTGGCCAAGTGTGCATGCTATACTTAAGGACAACGTCGATTGATTTTTTCGCCCGAAAGGAGTGGCGGCCGTGGATTTGTTTTCACCCTTACACATCATCATTCTGTTGGTGATCGCGCTACTCGTGTTTGGCCCCAAGCGGCTTCCGGAAATTGGTTCGGGATTGGGCAAGAGCCTTCGCGAGTTCAAGCAGTCCATGAACGGGACGATGCCGTCGGACACCAAGGATGCTCCGCGCGAGCCCGGGCAAGAGTATCCGGCTCAAGTGGTGGTTACCGACGAAAACACCCCCAAATAGGGGTGTTGAGAAAAGGGGGACCCCGAAAAGGGGCTCCTTTTTTGATGAGGAGGTGAATGGGGCTGGCTGATCTCGAACTCTTTTTAGGGAATACACCGCTCATTCTCCTCAACGGTCTTTCCAAGCGCTTTAACACCCGTGTCTATGCCAAACTGGAGTCGCGCAACCCCGGAGGTTCGGTGAAGGATCGGACTGCCTTTTCCTTGATTGACGATGCGATTAAGCGAGGGCAGGTCAGGCCGGACACGGTGATTATCGAAGCAACGTCTGGCAATACCGGCATCGCCTTGGCGATGGCATGTGCATCAAGGGGCCTCCGGTTAGTGATTTGCATGCCGGAAGGCCAGTCGATGGAGCGAAAACAGCTATTTTGGGCGTATGGCGCCACGTTGGTGGAGACGCCGCAGGAAGAGCGGACGACCGGGGCGATTCGAAAGGCACGAGAACTGGAACGGCGCATTCCGGGCGGGTTGATGCTCCGCCAGCACGAAAATCCCGCCAATCCCGCCGTCCATTATCGCACGACGGGACCGGAAATATGGCGTGAGACCCACGGGGAAGTCGCGAC
>JAKADW010000073.1 GCA_021820165.1 Bacillota bacterium | reverse complement strand
CCACAAGTGTCCGGTTCATACCTAAATTATACAACCATGGATAACTATAGGTAAAGATTTATGAAACGGTTAAAACCCCTCGGCCATCACCGCTACGGGTTGGCGCGTGCCGTGTTCACAGAGCACACCAGCCAATGCAAATCGTAGATGTAGTTGACCCATCACACCGTAGGCGGAGGTCACGACTCTGCCCTCGCTTAAACCAATTTATTGGTAGGTCGCGGCGCCTTCCTTGGTGCCCAGTCCAATCCAACTCAGCTGCTCGTAGGCTTGCACCGCCGTGGTCGTCGCTCCCATCGGCGTCAGCATGAATTGCGGTTCCCACCCGGTCACCGGGGTCGACGAATTCGGCTGGATATTGATGTCCGCAACCAACATGGCATATTCGGCGGGTGCTTTGACGCTTTGGCGCGCATTCCACCCGACCTGATTGCCGCCATAGTCGACGTCGGACACCGTGAGTCCTTGCGCCAAGGTCGGCGTGCCGGCAGTGTTTACGCTGCGCACATACACCTGCACAATGAAGGCGTTGTTCGGGCCGCCTGTGCCGATTTGGATCGCGACCGGCTGCCAGAGGACGTGATTGGTTCCGCCATCTTGGCGCAGGACGGTAATCCCGTTGGTCCAAGCGCCGCGCAGCGCACTGGCATCCGCCGCATTCGCCGAGGCGCTCACCGCCCCCCAACTTTTCTCTTGGAGCCAGGCCAAGATCCAGTTGGCCGCGATGTCTGCAATGTGGTTGGACCCGCCGAACTGCCAACTCCATCCGGGCGTGCTGATGGCGCCCGTGGCGGAGCTTCCGCGTTTTTTACACGGAGTAATTTTCGATGCGGGTGCAGTTGCCCCGCTCGACCCAGCACTGCCTACCACGCATACGGACTTCCGGCAGCCGGACATCTGCTCCCAAATGTATTCTCAGGCACCCCGGACTAACGGAATATTAGGCTGAATCACGATCCGGCCACCCTAAGAATTGCTCTTATCAAACTCGTGACATCGGCCAAATCAATCACGTAATCCGATTTCACCTTTGCAGTTCAAAACGAGCAATCAATCACCAAAATCCGAAGGCTTGTTTTTTCTTGTCGTCGCCCGGCTGCGCGCGGACTTTGTCGCAGTCAGCCCCCAAGGGGGCATCAACTGATGCGGGATTCGTAGGGTTGTGGTTTCTGTCTATGGTCACTCGTTAGAAACGGCGCCGGGAATGTCCTGTCGAAGTTCTTCGCTCGTGGGCAATACGGCGGCCGTATTGCCCACCACGATCACGGCCGGATTCCGGATCCATCGACTGACCCCGGATATTTCGCCCAAGGTGGTTTTGGTCACCCGTTCCTCGGCCGTCGAAGCTCGTTCAATAATTGCCACCGGTGTTCTTGAAGACTTTCCTAAGTCGATGAGGCGCTTGGCAATCACCGGCATGGCTTGAACGGCCATCAGAAACACCAAGGTGGCCTCCGTTCGGGCAAGGAGTGGCCACTCCAGGCGATCCGGATCGTGGCCTTCCACCACGAACACCGAGGCACTGACGCCTCGATGGGTGACCGGCACAAACGCCAATGCAGGAGCACTGAAGGCGGAGGACAGTCCCGCCACAATCTCTACGGGAATGCCGGCTTGATATAAGGCCAAGGCTTCCTCTCCGCCACGGCCAAAAACAAATGGATCGCCGCCCTTCAGACGCACCACCGTCTGAAATCGCTGGGCCATGGTTACGAGTTCGCGATGGATATCGTCTTGCGTCCATCCGCGGCCACATGGCGCCTTGCCCACGCATTCTAAGAGAGCCCCCGGCCGCGTTAGCCGCAGCACTTCAGGGGAAATCAAACGGTCGTAGAGGACAACATCGGCTCGCTCCAGCACACGCGCGGCTTTGACCGTCAGAAGCTCCGGATCGCCCGGTCCAGCCCCCACCAGAAATACCGTACCGGCCAATCCCTCACCTCCTCATTTCTTTCCAGTCCTTCATGACCCGCTCTTCTTCCTCGCAGATGAGAGAACGGCGGGCCTCCCCATGGGTGCGGGCCCGAATCGATTCCCGCCGCTCGTGAAAAACATTGAGCCGCTGGTCCCATTGATCGTCGAAAAGCGACTCGAGCGCCAGGCGAATACGGCGCGAAAGGCCCGGCGCCTTCCCGCTGGTCGAAACCCCAATCACTAAGTCGCCCCGCCGTAGCTGGCTTACCATGATGCAAGTGGAAAGAGCCGGCTGGTCGACGATGTTCCACAATGCACCCGCTTGCTGGGCCATGTGAGCCACTTGGCGATTGACATCCATATCCCGGTGGGCCGCGATCACAAGCGCCCGGTCGCGGATCTCCTCTTTCCGAGGCAATCGCGGCGTATAGACGACCCTCTGGGTAATAAGGCCGGCGACAGGCCCCTCTAACACGGTATCGAAAACCTCAATGCGGGCACCGGCGGCGAGAAGCCCCTCAATTTTGGCCAGGGCCTCGGACCCGGTGCCGACAACCACAACCGACCGTTGTCCGAGATCCACCATCACCGGATAGTAGCCCATTTAGCCCTCCCGATTCTTGTACCCCTCCACCAAAATATCGGCAATCTCAGGCCGCATCACTTCGACCGGTGGACGCTCGCCACGGGACAATAGTTCGCGAACCATGGTACCCGACATCGAAAACCATGCATCCGAATGCGGGCACGACCGGAAGGAGGCCATTCCGAGACATTTAGGGCAGTAGCCAATCTTGTCAAAGGTGAGCGGAACCAAGCCCATCTCCTCGGCGAGACTCTCAAAGAGTAGTCGGGCGTCATCGGGACCATAAAAACCTCCTACGCCAGCGGCGTCCCGCCCCACGATGAAGTGGCTCGCGCCATAGTTTCGCCGAACCAACCCATGGAATACCGCTTCACGCGGTCCCGCATAGCGCATGGCGGCTCCAAAAGTGGCCAACAAAATCCGGTCTTTCGGAAAATAGGCGTCGATGAGAGCGCGATACGCGTCCATTCGGATGGCGGGAGGCACGTCGTCCGACTTGGTCGGCCCCACCAACGGGTGCAACACAATCCCATCTGTCATCTCGAGCGCCATTTTCAGCATATGCTCGTGCGCCCGATGGGTCGGGTTCCGGGTCTGAAAGAAGGTCACCGTCTTAAATCCTTGCTCGCGAATCCACGTCTTGACCTCATGGGGCCAGAACGGCTCCGGGTACTCGCGCCGCGCTTCCCGTCGAATTGTGACCGGACCGGCCACGCACCAAGGGCTCTGTTGGAGCAACACCCGCACACCCGGATGGTCTTCACTGTCGGTGCCGTAAACCTTTTCGGCCTCCCGTTCACGGTTACGAACAAAGATGTCGGTCACCCGCACGTCCGCCACCAAGCCGTCTTCACTCGCGATGGTTAACGTGTCGCCGATTTTTAAGGCCTGTTTAGTGCCCTCCGAAACCGGCAGCACAATCGGCAACGGGAATACCGCTCGATCGGGCAGGTGCAATGAGTCAACAACCGCCTGATACTCGTCACGGTTCATAAAGCCGGCCAAAGGAGCGTAGGCGCCATGGGCCAATAATGCCGCGTCTGCCGCTTCCATACGGCCGACTACTACGGCCTGGCGAAGCGTGTTTTCAAATGATGCCGATGTCATGTGTGTAACCCACACTCCTTTTTGTTAAATCCGGCCCACCGACCCGCGCGGGGATCTTCTCCCGGCTTTACCGCCCGGGTGCAGGGCATGCAGCCAATACTGGGAAAACCCTGATCGTGTAGAGAGTTGTAAGGCACCTCGTGGTCCTTGACATAGTCCCAGACTTCGTCCGTGCTCAAAAGCACCAAGGGATTAATTTTCACCAACCCATGCTTTTGATCCCACTCCACGGCCTCCGCGTTGGCCCGGGTTGGGCTCTGCTCACGACGGACACCCGTCACCCACGCCTGATACCCCTTGATAGCTCGATTGAGGGGCTCCACTTTGCGGATGCCACAACAGGCATCGGGGTTGCGGGCCCAAAGGTCCTCTCCATGCCGCTCAGCCTGTTCGGCAAGATTCAACGCCGGACTAATCCGCCGCAAATGAATGGGATATCGGGCCGAAATCGCGGCGACCGTCTGATAGGTTTCGTGAAAGAGCAAGTCGGTGTCCAAAAAGAAGACATCCGGCTGATCCACAAGTCGCGACGCGAGGTCAATTAACATCACATCTTCGACACCAAAACTGGATGCGATGGTCACACCCTCGACACCAAAATTCTCGTAGGCCCAAGCCAAAATCCGCTCCGGCGATTCGCCTGTGAGCGTCTGACCTTCTGCCATGCGGTCAGCCACCGTCATGAAACGACCTCCTGTAACCGTTGCTGTAATGAATTCATGCCAACCTCATACGCCCAGTCGCCAAACGATTGACGGGGCTTCCTTTCGTTCGCATACCACTCCAAAAGTGGACGAACCGTTGGAATCAGTGCCCCCAAGGGAATCCGCTCCTTAAACTTGTCGGCCAAACGCGTCCCGCTTGGACTCCCGCCCAAGTAGAGATGATATTTCCCTGGGCTTGATCCGACAAAGCCGATTTCCGCCATTTCAGAGCGCACACAATTATTGGGACACCCGGTCATACGAACCAAAATGGGTTCTTCAGCGAGTCCAAGGCGCGCCCACTCCGCCTGAAACTGTCGCATCACTTCAGGAAACACCCGCTCCGCTTCGGCCAACGCCAGCCCGCAGGTTGGCAGGGCCACACACGCCATGGAAATGCGCCGCACCGGTGTAAGCGATTCGGCCAACGACAACCCGTGGTCCCGCCAAATCTGCTCCGCTTCAGCTTTTTGCTGTTCGTCGATGCCCAATAGTAGTAGGTTTTGCTGGGGCGTCACGCACAAATCGGGCTTGATGGCGCTGACGATCTCAAAAAGCGCTTGACGCACTGTTCCCGCGACACGACCTTCAGGCACGAAAAGACCCAAGTACCGGTCTTCAGCATGCCAACCGAGGTGATCTTCCGGGCGATCGAAGCGGTGGAGAATGGGCGGCAAAAAGGTGAACGCTGCACGGGCTTCCACTTCAGCGCGAAACACGTCAATACCCCAATCATCCACCAGATATTTCATGCGGGCATAGCGCCGGTCCTCACGATTGCCGTAATCCCGTTGAATGGTCATAATGGCTTTCACCACCGCTTCCAGGTCCTCTGGCAGGACGCGGCCCAGTGCCCGGGCCAAGAATGCGCGGGTCTTGGCGATGCCGTGGCAGTGGCCCAAGCCGCCTCCCGCCATCACGGTAAAACTATCGAGGTTTCCTTGCGGGTCCCCGTGGGCTATGATGCCAATGTCATCACTCAATACGTCGGTGCAGTTGTCGCCTTCAATGGCGAATCCGGTCTTAAACTTTCGCGGAAGGTAGGTGTCTCCGTAGAGCGGCTCGTCTTCCCGGATGTCGTAGATTTTCCGGCCCTCGACAAAAAGTTCCAGGTAGGCTCGCGTTCTTGGTTGTAATTCGCGCGAGAGAGACTCGGCGATGGCCCTGACCTGATCGCGGATTCCCCCAGGTGCAGGGCAGGCCATAATATTTCGTTCCACGTCTCCGCACCCCGCCAAGGTGGTGGTACCTACTTCATGGAGCCGGGTGACCAATGGCGAAAGACCTCGCTTGGCAATTCCGTGGACCTGAATGGCTTGCCGTGACGTAAGACGAAAGTCTCCGCGGCCAATCTCCTCACTTAACGCGTCAATGGCCAAATATTGATCGGCGGTCAAGCGGCCGCCGGCCAGGGCAATCCGGACCATGAAGGAGTACTCGGGTCCGAGCCCGGCTTCTTTTTTAGCCCGGCGTTGATCGCGATCGTCCTGCAGGTACATGCCAAAGAATTTCATGAGCTGCCGGCTCTCTTCGCTGACGCCTCCGCCGAGTGACTCAAAGACCTCTTCGTATAAAGAGCCTCGCAGGTGGCGGCTTTCCGCTTTGATGTGCTCGACCGACTTTGCCACGTGTCAACCCCTCTCGAGAGAACAAGAGAATCATTTACAATGAGCCGATTATATCTTGAGATACCTATAATGTCTATCGTGTAATTAGAGTTTAAAGATGATAAAATTAATGAAAGGAGGCGCGCACCATGAGACGAACGGGAACGGCCAATGCCCCTCTCCATGGAGGCCATTGTCCCCCCTGGCTGTTTGACCACATGAAGACCCTCAGCGGGGCCATCATCGAAGCCATCATCCTGGAGTACGGGACCGAAGAGGTGTTGCGCCGCTTCGCCGATCCGGTTTGGTTTCAGAGCTTTGGTTCGGTGCTAGGATTTGACTGGCACTCGTCAGGACTCACCACCGTGGTGTTGGGCGCATTTAAAGAGTCCTGGAACGATCGAGCTGGCGAGTACGGCCTTTTTGTCGCGGGCGGCAAGGGCAAAGCCTCCCGTAAAACGCCCGAGGAAATTGACCAAGCGGGCAGTCATTATGGGCTTACCGTTGACGCTGGCGACCTCATCTATGCCAGCCGTCTTTCTGCCAAAGTCGATAGCGGTCTCGTGCAAGATGGCTATCAACTCTACCACCATGTCTTCCTATTTGATGCCAAAGGCTCCTGGGCGGTCGTGCAGCAAGGCATGCACGAGACGAAACCCACCGCTCGGCGCTACCATTGGCTTAGTACGGGCGTGGACGACTTTACCGTCAACCCCCACCAGGGCATTGCTGGCAGGCCGGAATCCGAGGTACTGGACTTGACGTCCACGGCAAACCTCACGGTGCATGACACGTCTCTCGACCTGGTTCGGCGGCCCGAAGACGCGCTCCTCACTCTTCGGAAACTGTACGAGTCCGAGGACGGAACTCGCCACTTGGACATGCCGAAATTTCACACTGTGCCAAGCCCAGCATACTTCAACAAAATTCTCTATAAAATTTATGAGGCCGACCCCTCCAATTACGAGTCCCTGACGGCGATCCCAGGGGTAGGCGCCAGCACCCTGCGCGCGTTGGCTATGGTCTCTGAAGTGGTTCATGGAACGCCGCTCACCTTTCATGACCCGGTTCGCTATGCGTTTGCCCACGGCGGAAAGGACGGCACCCCGTTTCCGGTGCGCCGCCCTGACTATGAGGCTACCATCGCCTCATTGGAGAAAGCCATCGAAAAGGCTCGCCTGGGCGAACTGGACAAAATGAAGGCGTTTCGTCGCCTGACTCAGACGGCCTCGTGGTAATTTACTTTCGGAAAAATGTCTTGCAGGCTGTTTCCTTGCAGTGCTGAGCGGGTGTTTCCCCAATTTCATTGACAATCATGGCGGTCTGTCCCGCGTCCACGGACTCGGGATACTTTTCCACCGCCTGATCCGAGGTCACCAAAATCGTGTCTGCCCCGCAATAATTGTCGTGCGCCCAAAAGTAGCAGTTGTCAACCGTACAGCGGACTTGAACCTGTGGCATGACGCCGCCTCCTTTCCTTCGTTTCGAGCTTAGTTTTTCGCCACCTCACGAAAAGATGCGGAGAAATTTTCTTCGCATAAGGACATTGCCTCCCGTGTTACACTCAAGATGACTAAAGGAGTGATGCGTCATGCAACATATCCGGCTGGTATTAGCCTCCGACGGCTCAGATGGCGCCCTTCGGGCCGCCCAGTGGATCGACCAGAATTTTTCATCCGAAGAAGTCGACCTTACGGTACTGACCGTAAGCCATAATCCGGTGGTCGTGGGCTCACCCAATTTCAGCCCGATGCCCGCCTACGGAATGGCCATGGAGGACGCGGCCAGCGAGGGCGCCAAGGAAGCTGCTAAAAAAACCTTAGACACCTTCCGCAAAATCCAGGCAAAAGCTGTCGTCATCGGTGGAAAATCGATTGTTCCCGCTATTTGTGATTGGGTCAAACAAAACCCTTGCGGCGCGATTGTGATCGGCCGCCGGGGCCATTCAGCCGTCCATAACCTTTTGGTAGGCAGCGTGTCCTCAGGTCTTGTCGACCATTCCCCCGTACCTGTATGGCTCATTCCCTAGGGGCGGTGACCAATCGCGCCCCTTCCTTTCGAAGGCGCCTACCCATCCTCGACCCATAAGTGATCCTTTTTGCGAATAGTTATTGAAAGGACGCCGACGTGCGTCCTCGATTCGATTGAGCAAAAGGAGGGACAACATGGTCGACAAACAAGACCAATCTCTGAAAGCCGGTTCGGTGGGATTCTGGCAATTAACCTACCAATCGATTTCGCTTGTCTCACCGGCCGGCGCTATGGCGGCAACCTTAACCGGCGCGGCCGCCTACGCGCTTGGCGCATTGCCTCTCACGTATATCCTGGCCATCATCGCTGCTGCCTTCACGATCAATACCACCATCCAGTTTTCGCGGCATATTGCTAGTGCCGGCGGATTCTATAGTTATGTAGCCCAAGGATGGAGTCCCAAAGCGGGTATTCTCACCGGCTGGCTCTTCGTGCTCTCCTACGGCATGGTTGTCACCAACGCCATTCTCTTTGTCGCCGGGGTTTTCATTCCGGGCTTGGTCTCCTATTTTCACGGCAGCATTCCGAGCTATAGTTGGCTCATCTTTATGGTCCTCATGTATCTCTTTGTGCTCTACTTCGCCTATCGCGGCATCCGGCCCTCGTTGCAATATTCTCTTTGGACCGGAGCCGTGGAGATTCTGGTGCTGATTGTGGTGGCCATTGGCATTATCGTCTCCCCTCACACCCACAACACCGCTCAAGTCTTCACCCACCCCAGTTTCGCCAAAGATGGCTGGTCGGGCGTGGGCATTGGGATGATTTTGGCCATGTTCTCGATGTCGGGATCAAGTGGGGCGGTGACGCTTGGCGAAGAGACCCACCAGCCCCACAAACTGATTCGG
>JAKADW010000072.1 GCA_021820165.1 Bacillota bacterium | reverse complement strand
GGACCGCCCACCCAATGATTCAGGCGCTTGCTAAGCCGCGGAACCAAGGCGCTCACCGATATCTTCGGATTAGCCCTGAGATAGACGGAGTCAATGGCTTGGGCTCCATGGAAGGCGCGGAACTGGGACAACGGGACCATGGCCACGGCGTCTTGATTGACATCGAAGAACGCTCCCTTGGCAGCCAAAACGCCCACCACCGTGTCGGGCTGCCCGTCGATGAGGACCGTACGTCCGACCGGGTTGGCTCGCCCAAACAACGTCCGGCTTGTCTCTGCACCTAATACCGTCACATTTAAGTGCTGACTTTCGTCGACCCCGGTGAGAAATCGCCCATACGCGAGACGATATTGGAACACAGTGGTCAGCGGGGGTGTGCTGGCATAAACTGTCGCCGCCGCCTCGCGTGCTCCGCGCACCACGGCGCTCGTCTCATAGTCAACGGGGGCTCCTACGGAGACCCCCCTCATGTGGATGAGCTGGTCCGCCTCCTGCTGTGTGAGATCATGGTTGCTATTGCTTGCCGAAATCATGGGATTCATCGTGACCACCACGAGATTGCTGCCAAGACTTTCGATCCGACTGCCGACACTGTTTGACGTTGAACGCATCAACGTCATGAGGGCAATGACGGCCGCCACGCCTATGACGATTCCTAATAAACTGAGCCCCGTACGAAGCTTGTACGTCCATAACGGGCGCCATGCCTGGCGGGCCAAATCATCGATACGCATGAGACCTCCCCTCCGTACAAGAGGCCAATTGGCCACCTTCAATTCTCACCACGCGGTCCGCCATAGCCGCAAAGTCGCTGTTGTGCGTAATCAATACCACCGTTTGGCCCTCCCGTTGCACCTGCTTGAAGACCCGCATCATCTCTTGGCTTGTTTTCTCGTCCAGGTTGCCGGTAGGCTCGTCCGCCAAAAGTAATCGCGGCTCTGCAGCCATGGCACGGGCCACGGCGGCACGTTGTTGCTGACCTCCGGATAGTTCGTGGGGACGATAGTCGAGGCGATGGTCGAGGCCCAACTTCCGAAGCCAATAATCCGCTACCTCACGGCGGCGACGCGGGGGCACGTTTCGATACACCAACGGCAATTCCACGTTTTCCCGCGCCGTAAGCGTCGGCACTAGATTGAAGGATTGAAACACAAACCCGATAGTGCGGTTTCGAAGCGACGCCAATCGTCGATCCGACCAGCGTTGCACTTCGTTACCCTGAAGCCAGTAGCGTCCCTCGCTAGGCCGATCGAGCAATCCGAGAATGTTCATGAGGGTGGACTTCCCGGATCCGGACGGACCCACGACCGCGACAAATTCCCCCTCGTGAACGGTGAGGTTGATATTGACGAGGGCCGGCGTACGACGTCGGCCGGGATATGTTTTGGCAATCTGTTCAAGCACGATCATGGCGGCGCCCCCCGGCAAAGTTGGAGTCTCTAAGCAATGGCAGAAAAGGTCTAGACTCATTGTCCGGAAATTTCTACCTGGAGCCAAGTCTATTCTTTTGGAACGCGTGTCAGGATTTGGGACATCCCCCGTCCAAAGGGGCTAACAGGGATCGTCGTCCCATACTAACCCTGACTAAAATTGGGAAGTCCGATCATTCCCATTGGCGGCACAGCTCCACCAGGGTGGCCACACCATACCCAGTGGCACCGGCGCCAACGTGACCCCCCTCCCCAGAAAACGAAAGGCCAGCAATGTCCAAATGAACCCATGGCGTCTTTTTGGCAAAATGGCCGATGAAGAGTCCTGCTGTAATTGTGCCCGCAGGTCGCCCACCACTGTTTTTCAAATCGCCCACGCTGGTCTTAATCAAATCCCGATATAGGCAAAGCCCCCCGGAACGTGTTTCTCGTAGGCCGAATCCGACACCAGCCAAACATCGGCCTCCGCCGCGCGGAAGTTCCGCGTGACGCGCCAATCATTGGTGAACATCTTCAATCCTCCTCGTATAAAAGATATTGGGCTTGGACTTACTTCTTTTTTCTAGGATGGTACATCAGTTAAGGGCCATGGGGCTAGTGTCCCCGTCCCGATCATTGTCGACCCCAAAAGGAGTTCGCCGTGCCGAAGACGAATCTCGGGAGAGTACTGCCAACGAAGGGATTCGATATCATGAACTGGACCGAAATTACTCAAGCATCGGAAGCGGCCGATAGGCTTGCTTCGCTCCCAGACCAATTTGTTACACCGGCCGATATGCTCTATTTCGACGGCAACTCCCTGGGGCTCATGAGTATCCGCAGTCAGGAGCGCATTCAAGTCGCTTTAGACGAATGGGCGAACTTAGCCGTCCTAGGTTGGGATCAAGCAGTCCCTCCCTGGTTGACCCGCGTCGAGGAGGTTTCGGCCCTGCTCGCGCCATTGATTGGCGCCATTCCCGGCGAGGTCACCCTAGGATCGTCCACCACCGTCATGCTCCACCAACTGCTAGCCACCTTCTATCAGGGCGGCAGCATCCTCATTGATGGACTGGCATTTCCCACCGACCGCTATGCGGTGGAAAGTTTTCTCCAATCGCGCATGGCCGGGGAACGCTTGGTGGTCGTCCCACCCGCATCGGACGGTCTATTGGACCCCGACGAGATCTTGCGGAAAGCTCGTCGCGATGTCACACTCGCGGTTCTGCCATCCGTCGTTTTTACCACGGGCCAGCGCCTGCCAATCGTCTCCCTAACCCGCGAGCTTCGACGGCAGGGGATCTTCGTCATTTGGGACTTGTCCCATTCCGCCGGTCTCTTTCCGCATCGCCTACACGACGTCGAGGTAGACGCCGCGGTCTTTTGCACGTACAAATACCTCCATGGAGGGCCCGGTTCTCCTGGGGCGGCTTTTGTTCACCGACGTCACTGGCCCCTTCGTCCCGGTTTACAGGGCTGGTGGGGGTCCGCTCACGATCAGCAATTTCGCATGACGGATCAATTTCTCGGAGCTCCTGATACCCATGCCTTGCAGTTAGGTACTCCGAGCATTCTTGCGCTGGCCGCTTTGGAGGGGTCCCTCTTGACGCTTAACGAGGTGGGGATAGAGAATCTATGGCAGCGCTCGACCAAGCTCGTCCACCTCCTCCAGCGGTTAGTGGAAGCCTTTCTGGTGCCGTATGGCGTAAAAATCGTTACCCCGGCCTCCATGCGTGGGGGACACTTAGCCCTCTCTCATCCTTGCGGTCGCGATCTGAGTACTCGACTTCGCCAGCGTCGGGTGGTCGCCGACTTCCGCTACCCGGACATCATTCGTCTGGCACCTGTTCCGACAACGACCCGTTGGTCCGGTCTCCTAGAAACAGTCGTGATCCTCCAAGCCGTTCTCACGGACGGTCCATCGATGACATCCATTCCTCCTAGTCTTGTGCCCTAGAGAAGAAAAGTCGATCCAAAAAGAGGGGTGTCGAACGGCGTAGCGAATAGATCTGGTTACGTATCGCATCTTACCAAAGGAGAGACAAGCTATGTGGAAGACGCTCGGTCCCATCACAGCCGCCGCCGCAGCCGGTGCACTTCTCATATCCGGCGCTACATTTGCCGACGGTCATCACAAGGATGCTAAGCCCCAAATGAAACCCTACGTGGTTCACGGAGTCTATGAAACGGGGAACGTGGGCCAGATTCTGGGCAGCTCAACCATCAAGATCAAGACTCTCAATGGCAACGTGACCCTATACGTCACAGGAAAGACGGATCTCCACCTTGAAGCCAACGGAACCGCCGCCGGTATGCTCGCGGCGATTACCAGTCAGCATATGTACATCACCGCCCGCGTCGAGAAAGTTCAAGGCAAGCTAACGGCGTTAAGCCTAAACGCCCACGTGAACGCGGAAAAGAAGGACCATAAAAAGCCTCATCACGATCCTCATCACGCCAAACGCGCCTCTAAACACCGACGTTAGTGAGCCCCTCCATCTCCGCTGCTTGCGCCCGTGCTCGTTGGTAGCCTCGATCCATAATGGCGGTCACCCGGTCGAACACGCGGTGACCGCCGTCCATTTCCAGGCGCACGGTGGTCACCGGAACCGTGATCTGACGTTGGCGCAACACAGATAGCTCGCGAATCATGGCCGTCATGCTTCCTTGGAGAATATGGAGGGCATTCCAACGGGCCGGAAAACGGGCGGGCTGCACTTCATCGACCCACACCCCGATGATCTGGTCCGCTCCCATCCATGCCGCCACGTCCACCGGATAGTCGTCCACCACCCCGCCATCAACCAACCAATGATCCCCCCAAGGGACGGGCGAGAGCAAGCCAGGGACGGCTATGGAGGCACGAAGCGCGGTTCTCAAGTCGAGCGCTTGGCCTTGCCAACCGAGGTGCAACCGACGGCCTATTTCCGGCCGAACCGGGGCGCCGAGGCCGAAAACCAATGGCTGACGCTCGGTCAGCGACGTCGCCACCACCCATAGCGGGCGCTCGAGCGAGGTCCATTCTTGGCCTTGCAACATTGGGTCCAATCGTTTCCAGAGGCCAAGGTCGCTGAACACGGCCGGTGGAAGTCTTCCCCCGCGAAGCGCCCGAAACCACGAAGACCAAAAGACCCGAAAATCCCGTCGTGAGAGATCCCTGGCCAACCGGCGCAGATCCCGTGGCCGAATTCCCGAAGCGAAAAGTGCCGCCAATAAAGCCCCGGCCGACGAACCCACATAGGCGTCGACATCGATGCAAAGTTCGTCTAGTGCTTCCACCACCCCTATGGCCCCCAAGGACCAAAGCCCACCGCCGCTCAGCACCAGCACTGTCATAGAATCACCTCGTTTATCCTTACGCGGCAGGTTGGGTGTCTAAGACTCGGCTCCCGAGAGCCATTTGGGATACTTGTCGGGAAGGCGGGAATTCGGCCACACATCCCGAACGCCCCATCGTCGAAGCTCCTGGAAACGTGAACCGTCCACATGAGGACCATAGGCAGCGACCCGTGCCCGATCCTTAAGAAGATTCACCAAATCCGGATCAGCGAGACGCATGGCCATCACGAGGTGCGTAGGCGTATCCGATGTCAGGCGAGCCAGCGCCTCTGTCGCCGTGTTCCAGACTTCCACCTCGAACCCTTGTTGTCGGGCGAGTTCGATGAGCGGCAAGGCCACCATCATGTTATCTTCCAAGACGGCGAGCTTCATGGCCGTGCCACCCCGAGGGGCGGACCGGTCAGGACGCCCACCTTTGGACAATCGGGTGACAATGGACACTCCTCACAGTGCGGCCGACGGGCAACACAAACCTCCCGGCCATGAAGAATGAGCCAATGATGCGCCTTGGACCAGGTTTTACGGGGCAACAACTTCATGAGCTCGCGCTCGGTTCCGTCAGCATCCTTGGCAACCGCCCAACCCAAACGGTGCGCCACCCGAAAAACATGGGTGTCGACGGCCAACGCGTCTTGCCCAAATGCGTTGGCAACCACCACGTTAGCCGTCTTCCGCCCGACCCCAGGCAATGACATCAGCTGGTCGCGGTCGGCTGGCACCGTCCCTCCCCATCTCTCGACCAAGAGGCGTGCCGCCTCATTGAGGTGCTTGGCTTTAGTATGAAAGAGATTGCAATCGCGAATCAGGGCCTCAATGTCCTCTATGCTGGCTTGGGCCATGACATTCGCATCAGGGTAGCGGGCAAAAAGCCGAGGCGTAATGATGTTCACCCGTACGTCGGTACATTGAGCCGACAACATGGTCGCCACCAAGAGTTCAAAGGGCGTGGTGAAATTTAACGCGGTGGTAGGGTCCGGGTACAACGCGTTTAATGTTGCCAAGCTGCGCGCGACTTTAGCCTTCCTACCCGCAGTTCCTGAACTTCCGCCTTGATACGTTCCACATGGCCAGGCCCCCGCACTTTCCGAAACACCCGCCGCACTACGCCGTCGGCATCAATGACAAAGGTGCTGCGCTCAATCCCCATACTGACCTTGCCGTACAGCTTCTTTTCTTTATACACCCCATAACGATCCGCGACTTCCGCATCCTCATCCGCGAGCAGCGGAAAGGGCAACTGATGCTTGGCCCGAAATTTCTGGTGGCTAGCCAAGGAATCTGTGCTCACGCCCAACACCACCACCCCCCGCTCGCTTAAGTCGCCATAGGCATCACGAAAGTCGCAGGCTTCGGTGGTGCAACCCGGGGTATTGTCGCGAGGATAGAAATAGAGCACGACCAGTCGGCCTCGCAAATCCTTCAAGTGCACCACCCCGTCAGTCCCCGGTAGCGTAAAATCCGGAGCCTCCTTGCCCAAAAATGCGTCGTCCATTTCAACCCTCCGTTCCACGATCTTATAACTCCTTCACAAAGATGTCCCGTGGAATCCGGGATAGGATCTCGGCTCCACTAGGCCGATTGACCACGACCTCCTCCAACCGCACCCCAAACTCACCCGGGAGATAGATGCCCGGCTCGATGGAGAAAGCCGCGTTGGTCGGAAGGGGAAGAGTGTTCCCCTCCATCACGGAGGGTGGCTCATGCACCGAAAGCCCTATTCCGTGGCCCACCCGGTGCACAAATTGGGGTCCATATCCTCCGTCGGTTATCACCTGACGCGCCGCCCGATCGACAGCCTCCGCCTCAACTCCCGGCCGCGCCGCACGATGAGCGGCCTGAACGGCTTCTCCAACCAACCGGTGGACCGCCCGAAACTTATCGCTGGGCGACCCCAAGTAGGCCACCCGTGTCATGTCTGACGCGTACCCGTGGTAATAGCAGCCGATATCCAATAGAACCGGCCCTTCAGTGAGCACGGTATCCGTGGGGCTATGGTGTGGCAACGCACTATGGGCGCCCGCGGCCACTATGATAAATGCCTCCCGATCGGCGCCGTTGGCGATGAATGCCCGACGGATGACGTCCGCCAGCTCAAGTTCGGTCATCCCAGGGCGCATGGCCTCGTACCCGGCACGCATGGCTAGATCGTTGATGCGCTGGCTTTCCTCCAAACAGCGCACCTCCTCCTCATCCTTCTGCATGCGAAGAGGGGCCATAATCGTTGACGCGAGCCCGAGCTTTACACCTGCAACCTCCCGCAATATTTCTCCATGGGCGAACCGGGCGTCGTCGGACACCAGCCACTGAGCGACCCCGAATCGACTCACGACACTTCTCAGGGCCTCGAAAGGCCCTTGATCATCCGTAAAGCGAATAATGGGGAACCCTTCCGGCAAATGGGCAACCGCCTCCTCGGCATTTACCGAGGCGATAACCAAGGTGGCTCTTTCTCGCCCGATCAAGAGAAACGTCAGGCGCTCATCTCCCAATGGAGACCATCCCGCCGCATAGCGAAAGTCATCGCCAGGCGCCAACGCCAACGCCAGGTCTCCAGCCAACCCGGACTGAACTTTTTCGATGCGCATCCCTTCGCCTCCACTTCGTGTTGTGCACCCGAAACCTTTCCCCGCCTCCCCACGTTATATGATTTAAAGCACTTTGGGGAGGCGGGCATCTATGTATCAATTCGCTCCGATTCTAGCCGTCCTAGCCGGGGTTGCGGCTTTCGCGATTACCATGGACGATTGGCTCCGCTTGGCCCTCGAATGCATCCTGGGGGTCTTTGCCATTGTCTGGATCGCCAGTCAGCCAAGCCACAACGGTTGAAAGCCTAGGACCAATTCTGTATGCTGACCTCAATTGGAGGTCGTCATGAATAAGCGCTGGCTTTATGCGGTTTACGCGGTGATTGTCCTGGTAGCCATTGGTATTGGCTTGAAGCGTTCGCACCCGACCCCCTCGACCCCGAGCCAAAAATGGCAAACCCGCAATCCCGTGTTAAGCCTTTCGAGTTACCCCCTAGCCTTGGGTCAACCTTGGACCTCAAAGACCAAGAGCGTGTCTTTGCCAAGGTCCCAGCTAGCCACCGCCGAATGGTTTTGGCCCATCACCGGTTCGTCCAGCGTCTCCTATATTCTACATGATGGCCGGGCGCGATGGGTGGTGGGTGGCCATGCCTATTCTCTCAAAAACCCTCCCGACGACCCCAATGACCAATTTGCATCGTCATCTGACGGCAGCCGTTTAGGCTGGGTGAATCCAGGTGGCGGCGTGACGGTGCTCGACCGACAAGGTGCGCGCGACGTCCGTCCGGAAGCCCTGGCCGTGGCCTTTAATAGCAAAGGACATCCGGTATGGCTTCTCGCATCCCACCACGTTCAGGTCGGGAGCGACGTGCTAAAATGGCAAGTTGTGGGCGTCCCAGCAAAAACCCATCCCTTCATCGACCGCGGACGGCTGGTGATCACGAACCGAAAGGGCACTGTGGAATCAATGGCCATCCCAGGCGGAAAAGTCCGTGTGTTAGCCCGAGTGCGCCCCAACCGATGGCCCAGTCTCGTCACCGCACGCGATGTGAGTGGTGCCACAGCCCTCGTTCTAGAAAGGCCAGCACCGATTCCGCGCTATCTGATCCTCTGGGTCCAGGGCCAGTCTGTGGGATGGTATCGGTTTTCCTCCCCCACGCCCCCCGAAATCGGAGTCTTAGCCGGTCGTCTCATCTTGCAGAACGTACCAGCGGCCAACGGCCACTTTGCCGTCATGACCAACCATCAGGTGCACCCCTTGAGCATCGGAGCGGGCATCTTTAGCGAAAGCTCTCGGGGAATCATTTGGCAAAATAATAGTGGGTTTACCGCTTTATACGAAGTCTCGCCTTAGAGCTCGGGCCGTGGATGGGGTCCCCAGTCCACCAGCCGCTTGACTTCTCGGAAGTAGCGTAGCCGTTCGCCGTAGGGCATGGTGGAGCGCCGGCTGGGATTCGGCAACACGGCCTCCCAAACGCCTTTGACTAAACCGTCCGATTGGATACCCCAGGAAACGGCGGCACTCGCGCGAAGACCGCGGAAGGCTCGAAAAATGTCTTTGCCTA
>JAKADW010000071.1 GCA_021820165.1 Bacillota bacterium | reverse complement strand
TCTACCGAAATCTCACACCGAATCGCTTGCCCCGCCTCGAGCATCGCCGCACAGCCGTTCTCCTGGCGCCTGTCAACATGGTTGCAGCATATCTTTACGTGGGCCCTGAGACATGCGCGATACGTGAGTCTAAAACTGTGCCGGCCCACGACAACCATAGCCCCACTCAGCTGACCGAATCGCCCGATCATAACTTTGGCGGAAACCAACCATTTAGCCCGGCTATCTATAGTGGACCACAATTCGGTCCTGATCTGCGTTTGGCTTGGCATCGCCATGCATCCCGCCCGGGCGCGAGTACCCCCATCATCCCGCGAAGGGGTTTACCGCCCACCTTTCGCCAATGGCGGCCACTGTCTCTGGTCTTTCGAAAATGGTTCGGTTGGACTTTGACAAATAAAAGGCCACCCAGCCCGAGGTCGACGCCGTGAAGGACAAAGTCGCAATCGTTCCCACACCACCGGGAGTCGGGATCCACGCTGCCCTCCAAGTTTTCCCTGCCGTATGCGTCTGGAGTTCCTGGAGCATGGGCACCCGTTTTCCCTGTGCGTTAGTTCGCGAATACGCATTGACTAGGAAGCTGTTCTGACTGGACGAAAAGACTGCGGCAGTGGCACTTAAGGGATAGTCGATGCGTGACGACGAGGGTCCTGGCATCGGAACCGCCGTCCAATGCCGACCGCCATCCTCCGGCTTTATCGCGCTCGCGGGCGTTCCCGCCTCCGTGCCTCCAGCGATGATGCCATGGGTAACGCTCGAAGCCTATGCAGAAATCTAGGGGCCAACGATCGAGCAACGTCCAGTGGACCTCAGGGTTCCCAACGCCACCGCATCCTCTAATTGGCTACGGCCTACTACAGAACTTGGCTTAAGTAGCCGCAAGAGGCTTCAGCCGGCACGGCGGCTATCGGGACCGTGCCGCCGAACCACCCTGACGCTTGTCCTCGCTAAAACCAGTTAGGGACAAGCCATACGAAGAGCACCGCAACTTACCGCAAAACTCCACCGCTGTAATTTAGGGTGTAGACAACTCTACCCTTCTGCCGGATGAATTCCGCTCCACGAAAAGTCTCGAAGTCCCCGTCGAAGGCATTCTCGTACGTGTAACCTCCGTCTCTAAACGTGGGTGGGCCGCGAAAAATGTGCTCTCGGGAGACCTGCCGAAGTGCTTCTCGCAAGGAGGCATAAATGGCCCGTACCTCGTCCATCGCCGTGATCGCAGAGTCGACGCCACCAGCATAGCTCATCGCCCAACAGGGTTTTCCTTGGTGGTAGACCGTCTCCTGGCCGACAAAATAGGCTACGCCAAAGTAGACATCGCGATAAAAGAAGGAGGGATCGCCGTATTCGAGCTGCCGAGACCCCGGCAAGAGAGGAACGACTGAAGCGTCATCACCCTGGGCCGCATAAGTGTGCCGTTTGGCCTCAACGAGAAAATCCCGCATAAGTTGAATCATGGTCTTCCCTCCATAATTTCCCCAAGCGAGAGGAATCGTTACGCCCGAATTAAATCGAGGACCCCATGAGAAATTCGGACACGATCTCCCGAAACTTCTCGGACTCTTCCAAGAACGGATAGTGATTGCTTTCCGCAAATTCGACCAGCTGCGCTGCCGGCATCAGGCCGGAAATTTCCTGGGAACACCAATACGGGCATTGCACGTCGTGTCGCCCCCCGATGACGAGGGTGGGCACTGTCACATCGACCAATCGGCGGCGGAGGTCGAACGCCGGATAATCGACACGCGCAAAATAGTCCAGTCTCGACATTGCCATTTGTTTCTGGACCCGATCGCCAAAATATCGGTCGTAACGTGCGGGCCGGTAGGGCGATAGTTGTGTGCGTTCCCGTGTGAGCCGCGCCCGCGTGGCGTCGGACAAACAGGGGTCCTTGAGTCCCTCGATGAGCGCCTGCATCTTTCCGAAGTCTGGATGCTGCGGGTGATAGATGCTATCGGGCCAACGATTATACCCGCGGGATGCCGCGGCACAGACCACCACAAGAACCGACAGGGATGAGGCTCGGGTGACCGCATATATGAGGCCGAGCATGCCTCCCGTTGAGTGCCCCGCAAAATCCCACTGGGAAAAGCCCAATGATTCCCGTACAGCCTCGAGATCCTGAACCGCCGTCGCCATGCTAAGATCGTCCGGGCCATGGCCGGCGGGTGAGTAGCCTGCTCCACGCAAGTTCACGAGATATACCGTACGGTACGGCACGGCAAAAAGATCCCCCGTCTCATTGAACGCCGAATAGTTATGGGTCACACAGAGCGGAGGACCATGGCCCGCGACAAACACCTCGAATTTCCCTGCCGGGGTGCGAACAAAAGTATTGCGCCAAGCCGGTGGGTCAGCCATCTGGTTCACCCCCAAAAATCGTCTGGGCGATTTCGCCTGGGCAAGAATCCTCTCAAGGCGGCTAGAATTCGAAGGCGTTGTGCATCAGGGCCCGACCTTCGCGGCAACCTGATTCCACGCCGACCGAAACGCCGCCTCCGGGATGTGTCCAAAGCTCTCGTGGCGAAACGGGGCCATCGACTGGCGGAACGCGGCCAAAACCGCCCTCTGTTTGGCGGTTGCTCGGTGGTGCAACACGTCATATTGGGCCTGGTCCAAATACGGTACGACCGTGTTGGGCCTCGCCAAACCCAACCGCGACAGCGGCGTGACCGCCACTTGGAGAGAACCCATCCCTTGAGCGGCCAATGTCTGGGCCGAGGAAGCTTGGCCCTCTGCCATAGCGCTATTGGCTTGGCGAAACAAAGCATCTCCATACATCACATCTTGCTGGGCCGTTTGCCGTAAAGCGAAATCCGGCGACATCTGGCCTACCCAGGCGCCGATTGCCCCACCTATAATGAATAGCCCAACGCCGGCAGAAATGAATTGTCGTTTCGTCATCATTCGTCCCCTTCATAACACCAGTGCCATTCGAAGAAAACTGAGTTTCATGATATTAGAAAATTCCCCAGCTCGCCATTGCGAGTTTGGAGAGGGTCCCGCGGCTTCATGTGGATCGGCTCCGCTTCTCTTATCCTGCCATCCATACCCTGGGCGACGCGTGTGACCCTAAATGGCGGCGGAAACACCAGAGCCCTAGCGTACCGCATTCGCTTGGGGATTCCCGCCCACGGTCGCCCCCGAAGCCGCAACGACTCGCTACAGTTCTAGCGCGCCGAACACTCCCTAGCCCGCACCCGGAACACCTCCAACTACGTTAACGGTTTCCTCTCTGGGGTTTAAGAACGATACGCTGCCTGTGGCCTGCCCATTTGACTTCCAGGACCATTCGCGCAGGATGGCCCAATACGACGGGAACCTGGTCGCGCAAGACGCGCGTCGTCGGCGACGACGACGTGTCGTCCACTGTTGGGAAGCGCCGGATGGAAGGCGCCTGCAGCGAATATTCAACATACTTCCCGAACGTCCCCGGGCCACGATACTGAAGTCGAATCACGGCCTTCGGCACCGTCCTGTTGCCCACATGGATGGTCTCGGCGGCATAGCTGATCCGCCACTTTTTAGTCCGTCCCGTGTAGAAAAACGTATCGGTGACGGGCACGGCCCGTCCACGGCCGAGGTTGACCGCTGTCTGATGCCGGGTATGACCAGTCATCCATAGAATTTTCAGCGGTTCATGGATAAGGGTACTAGAATATGTGACGTTTCCAATGACCGCCACGGTATAGAACTGGGATCGGTTCAAACCAATCGTAGACGGTAGCAAGTCATGGGCATGGTGGCGGCCCCAAGAAAACATCAGGCGGGGCGCGGCGATGGTCCTATTCCCATCATAACGGAGCGCTACCCGATAGTGTCCGGGATCCAGCAATCGGGGATAGATAAGAATGTCCCAGGGGCGGGCGTCAATCAATATGGGACGATCATGCTTCATCGCGATGGCGGGGGACGACGGCTCCCCCGTGGCCTGGGAGGAATGCCCCAGTCCGATCACCCAATGCCCGATACCTACGGCCAAGATGGCAGCGAACCCGGTACCCACGGCGACCCACCAGCCATGGCCTCGCGGCCGTGCACGGACATGTGGGCTTCGATCCCAGATAGCCTGCTGCAACTGTTGCTTTTCCCCTGGGGACAACCGGATTTGCGACGACTTGGCTTGGCCTAAATGGTGTAGTTCATCCATGAGATCACGATAATCAGTCATCCTGCGTACCCCCTCCAAGCAACTCGCCAAGCTTCTGGAGCGCCCGATGCTGCGTGGTACGAACTTTGCCCGCGGTCCACTGCAATGTCCGTGCCGTCTCCTCAATGCTCAAATCCTCGAAAAAACGCAACACCAGCACCTCCTGGAACGCGGGCTTTAGTCGCCCTAAGGCCCGCTCAAGGTCAATCTGGCGATCCACACCCGGCTCGTGGCTCTCCAAAAACTCCGGGGCCGCCCACGCATTTTGTTGCCATTTCCGCCGTGTCCTCTGTCGCCTCATAACGTCGCGCAAATGGTTTCGAGTGGTGTGCAACAGCCAAGCTTTGGGATGCGATCGGTCGCCCATGTTATCCCATGCCCGAAAGGCTTTTAAGAAGACGTCCTGGACCACGTCTTTGGCGTCCGCAGTATTGCCCAACATGTAGACGGCATAACGGAACACGTCATCGGCGTGGGCCTCGAAGAGCCGCTCCATGCTCTCGTTGGCACTGAATGAGTGCGTGGTCGTGGGTTCGCATCTCCCTTCTGCCTCATATAACGCGCGGGGCGCGACCCATGGTACAACAAATTTTATTGGCGGGAAAATATCGGAAAACCCTTTTGTTTCGCCAATTTTTGCCCATGATTCGGCATGAAGGACCTGGGCGCGAAACCGCCTAACCCCCTACGGGCATCCGAACAACTCGCCCGGCAAGGAAAAATGTCCGTAGCCTACCCCAGGTTGACCACTCACGGTTATCATGGTCGCATGGTGAAATGCTTGAGGGGATCCGAATAAGGCGCAGCATCGCGGCACATCTCTCACTTTTTTGGAAGGGCCCACACGGCTATGCTGAAATTGGAATAACAAGGAGGTGCTGATCACATGGCAAAAACCCATATCGCATTGGATGTTTCCAGCGTTAATGAGGCGGTCCACTTCTATCAAGCCTTTTTCGGCGTAGCACCGTTTCGGGTGCTCCCAGGCTACGCGCAATTTTTGTTAGAGGACCCGGCTCTGAATTTGGCCCTAACTGAGCGGAGTCCGGTGCCCGAATCCGCGCACCATTTTGGCATTGAAGTGCGCGATCTCCCCACGGTCAACCAGACAATGAACCGAGTTCGGGCATCCGGTCTGAAGCCCGAGATCGAAGTGGACTCGCTCTGTTGCTACGCGCGTCAGGAGAAGTTTTGGGTGCGCGATCCGGACGGGCATCGGTGGGAAGTGTTTTGGGTACGCGAGCGCTTTTTGGAAGGAGAGCACGCCGCGAACGATACCGAGTGTTGTGCAGAAACATCTTAAGTAGGGAGGTGGCGGGATGGATCCTAAGGGGGACATCTTCTTTAACCGGTATATCCATCTAGCCCACGCGATTCACGACGGAGCACCCGACCAGATAGCCAATCCGACGGCCATGACGATGGCGGAGTTGGCCACACTGTGGGAGTGCTCCGAGCGTGCCGCTCAAGAATCAGTGCAGCGGCTGGAGAGCTGGGGCTTACTCCGCTGGACACCCCGAGCGGGACGGGGCAAACGCTCCGTTCTCGCGCTACTGGTCCATCCCGTTCACGTCTATTATGAGCGGGCCGAATGGGCTTTGTCACACGGTGCCCTCGCAGAAGCTGGCTTCTGGCTGAACGAAGTCATGCGGGAATGTCCCTGTATTCCAGCGGCGGCCGCTCTACTTACCGAGATTCGCCAACGACTCGGTTTGGCTGGCATTGCGCGCTGTTGTGACGAAGGTGCGATGCCGATATTCACTTAGGTGTTCTCCTTGATCCCCCACCCGAGTCCCATGGCGTGGGGCTGCGGTCTACCTATACCGACGATACCCCCGCGCAATGCCTTCGTTTCGACCCGTTGTCACGGATGAAGCCCCCACCATCGGGGAAGTCTACTGGAAGACTTCCCTGAAAGTGGGCGATGGCGTTGTTTTTTCTGGTCCTCATTGCCGCCCTGATTGTCTTGGCGCTGGGCGGTATCTTGCTGGTATTGGCTCTTCCCTGGTTTTCCCGAAAGTTCATCGAGAACATCCTCACCCGACCCATGAGCGACACGTTGGCGGAACTTTATGTGTCGATGCGCTCTACCCCACCCATTGACTTCATCTATTCCTCGCTACGATCGAATTCCGGCGACATCGTTATCCGCCCCATGGGCTCGGCGCGGCCTGTTCACGGCTTTGACGATTTGGCGCTGGTTCCGGCGCAGTTGGCACGGCGCCCAGTCCTCGATACTGAGCCCGTGGACCTCGGTGTCACGTTGGGAAAAAAATGCCAGAAGCCGCTCACCTTCTCCATGCCGCTCTACATTTCTGGCATGGCCTATGGCCTAGCTCTCACTAAAGAGGCCCGTTTAGCGTTGGCCCGAGCATCAAGGGACAGCCACATTCCGCTCAATTCCGGTCAAGGTCCTTTTCTTGAGGAGGAACGGCAGCTTTGCTCCCATTACGTGCTGCAATTTGGCCGCTGGTCGTGGAATCGCGATCCCGACATCCTTCAACAGGCCGATATGCTGGAGGTTCAAGTCGGTCAGGGCGCCCAACCGGGGAGTGCAGTCGTCGCCACTCCCGAAGGCGTCGGCCCAGAAATCAAGCGTCTGATGCACCTTGAACCCGATCAAGCGCCCATCATCCATGCCGATTTGTACCTTCATGAACCCGGGCACCCCAGCACCCTTCCCGAAGTGGTGGATTACCTGCGCTCCAAGGTGCCCGGAATCCCTATTGCGCTGAAGATGGGAGCGGGTGATGAGCTGGAACGAGACATCGACGTGGCGCTGGATGCCAAAGTTGACGTGATTGTCATCGATGGCACCGAAGGGGCCACCGGGAACGCGCCCATCACGCTCTCTGACCACTTCGGGATTCCAAGCATCATGGCGCTCGCCCGTGCCATCCACCACTTAAAGATTACCCATACTAGGGACGATGTCGACTTGCTCATTTCCGGAGGATTCCGGGAACCGGGTGATTTTCTGAAAGCTTATGCCATGGGTGCAGACGCCGTAGGGTTGGGCACCATCGCCATGTTTGCCCTAGCCCATTATCAAATTACCCGTACCGTCCCCTTCTACCCCCCGACCGATCTGGTCTTCTATCGCTCCAAGCCCCGCATCCCCCTGCACGTTGACGAGGCGGCGCGTGGCCTTCATCATTTTCTCGAAAGCTGTCGCAAGGAGATGACCTTGGCGATCCGCACCATGGGGCACCGGAGTGTTCACGACCTGTCGCTCCAAGACTTGTCCTCATTGGACCCGGAAATTGCCCGCATCACTCGGTGTCATTATGCGGGTCTTGAAAAAGATGCTGAACACACGCCCGAAGCGCGGTCGTAAAGGCTTCCGGGTGTGAAAAGAAGGGCACATGGCCCGCGCCATCGATCACCTTTAGAGGAAAGCGCTCGTCGATGGCCGCCTCGACGCGGGCTAAAGGAAATAAGAGATCGCGGCTGCCATGAATGGCTGCCAATGGACGCCCACTGGCGACCACCCGATCACAAAAGTTGGGACTATCATAAAAGGTTCCCATGCGGGCCATCTCATAGGCGTGGCGCCATCCCCATTGAAATCGCCGCCGGTCGCCGCGGGAAAGGGTGTCGGGATTGACTCCCAGCGCCTTCATCATTTGGCCCCCGAAAAAATTCATCCCGGTAATCCAGATGCCAATGCGGTTGACCCACTCGTAAGGGGTGGGCGACAGTGCGTTTTCCGGAAAAAACCATCCGGCAGACGAGACAAAGACCACGCCCCGCACCCGGTCGGGAAAGCGGGCGACCGTCTCGCCCGCAACCATGCCGCCAAATGAATGCCCGATCAAGGTGGCCCGAGGTAGGCCCACCGCATCCAGAAACCCCACAATGGCCTCGGCATAGTCCACCAATCGGTGACGCTGCGGAAGGTGTCCGGAGTGGCCGAACCCGGGCAGATCGAGGGCCAAATATTGGCCTGGCACCGGCTGTTCCTCGAAAAGATGATGAAATGTCTCGCGATAGGCGCCCATCCCATGAATCCAGACGATCGGGTCGCCCTGCCCAGATTCCATATAGGCAAGTGTCACCCCGTTTGGCAACGTCACGAATTGACAGGGAAAATCAGAACTCATGGGATCCCCACCAGAATACCACGGCGTTCTTGCTGGCACTGACCGCCTCGTAGAGGCCGGGTGTTGCTGCCATTCGCCTCACCGTCCACATCCCCTCCTGATTGGTGATTCCCGATTGAACCCGGGTCAATACGTTGGTGGAATTTCGCCGGTATAGGGTGATGGATTGGCCAGCTTGGGCCGTGCCCGATCCGGCATTCACATCTAAAATCCGTACCATCTCGGGTGACATGACCGATGCAGCCAGCGACTGGCGAGCTTGACCGGTGCCAAAGCTCCAATGAATGGCAATGCGACTCGCGGTTCCGTTATAGAATTGGCCCCACGCCATAAGATCCACCGTTTGTAGCGTTTCGGGCGTCAGCGGATGTTTCGGCACAATACCAATCTGATTGTCCCCCATGTCGTGAACGGACGGCCGGTCCACCACCACGGGAACCCGATGCCCGTTTGCATAAAGACGCACCCGGACGTCTGACAGCTTCTCCACCGTCGGGAAGTCGGCCGTAATTGGGTAGCCAAAGATATGGTTAAATCCCCTCGGGACCGGATCGGGAGACTCAATGTCCACCCACGCCGTGGCAATACCCGGCTGACCCGGAT
>JAKADW010000070.1 GCA_021820165.1 Bacillota bacterium | reverse complement strand
AATATTGCCGATGATAAGGATTAAAACCATAGGCGGCACCCCCATTCACCTTCAGCAAAGTTTCCCCTCGGACGTTGGCCAATAGCACTGCATTCGGCCAAGGAACGTGTGCCTCGGTCTCTAATTCTCTAAATCTTGCCGTGGGTTCCGTCCAATCCTTCCAATCAGCGTCCTGCCTCCATGGAGATTGCCCAGAGTATCGGACGCACCAATGCTCTATCGGGAGCCTTTGGGCGATGCTCCAGGTATTCAATGCCGACAACCAGAATGTAAACGGATAATTCATCATCTCTCTCCTTAGTAGAAGACCCAAGACGAACCTACCTGAATTCTCACCACTTTCGGATGCACTCTGTGCGGAATCTCTGCCAGGAAGGCACTTGTGGCGATCACCCTTGGATGCGCGTCCATACAGTGCGTTAGCCCGTAACTCCCGTCAAATTGATACCTTCCATGAAATGTCTTTGTGCCATGAAAAACAAGACCAACACCGGCGCAATCACCAGAACGTTCGAGGCCATCAGTTCCGGCCACAAGGTCAAATGCTTTCCCTGGAAAGCGGTCGCGAGACCAAGCATTAAGGTGTATTTTGAAGGGGCATTCAGATACACTAAGGGCCCGAAAAAGTCCGTCCAATGCCACACAAAATTCAATAACGCTACCACCAAGATGGCCGGCTTAGACATCGGTACGACCACCGTCGCAAAGATTCGCATCTCCGTGGCCCCATCGATTCGCGCCGCGTCCAACAGCGATTTCGGCTGTCTGAGAAAAAATTGCCGAAACAGAAAGATGCTAAACGCACTCCCGAAGAGGTTTGGGATAATCAGTGGCCAAAATGTATTAATCAAGCCCATGTGAAAGAAAATCACGTACAGGGGAATGATCGTAATCCAAATTGGGATCAGCATGTGGGACATCACCACCAAAAACACGCCTTGCTTCCCGCGCCACTCTAAATGCGCCAGTCCATACGCAACCCACGCCGAACTAACGACCGTGCCCACTACCGACGGCACGGTAATGATCAACGTATTAATGGTGTCTTGCACAAAGGGAAAGTAGTGGAAGGCAGCCAGATAATTAGACCAATAGAAGATCTTTGGAATCCACGAACTTCCACTAAAAAGGCTCGTTTCGCTGTGGACGGAAATGGACAACATCCACAGGAAAGGAATCAGAAATACCGCCACCAGTGCCAAGAGCGCCACCATAACTATGCTTAATTTCAGCGTAATAGGCGACAGTCGCATTCGCCGGTTTGGTCCCATGTTTCTCGGACTCAGCACGATGGCTCTCCTCCTTCCACAAAGCATCGATAACTGTTCATTGATAGAACACCGCCCCTTTGGTAATCCAAAAGCCAAACCACGTAAAGGCCATAATCACCACAAACAGGAGCCATGCCAAGCTGGCAGCATATCCGATATTCAAGTAGGTGAACGCATTTTGAAAGAGATACATGGGATACAGCAAAGTGGCATTCATGGGACCGCCTTTGGTCATCAAATACGGTTGGGTAAAGGTCTGCATGCTCCACACCATGTTAATAATGCCATTGAACAAAATGATCGGCGAGAGAGCGGGCAAAGTCACATGACGAAATACGCGAAGAGGGCCTGCTCCATCTACCCGTGCTTGCTCGTGGAGAAATCGAGGAATATCCTGCAGCCCGGCCAGATAAATCACCACCGTCGTTCCAACACCCCAGACACTCATCAAAATGAGTCCCGGCATGGCCCACGATGGCGATTGCAGCCATAACGGTTGAGGAAGCCCGATAAAGCGCAGTGCATCATTAATCAAACCCCCATAGGGGTTTAATAAGGCGACCCAAATAATGGACGCCGCCACCGTGGGCACCATCGTCGGCAGATAGAACAAGGTGCGAAACACGCCCCGTCCAGGGATCCCGGGAACGTTTAGTAGCAAAGCCAACCCTAACGCCACGAGCAACTGAAGCGGCACGGATCCGATCGTGTAGTAAAAAGAATTCCACAACGCGGTCCAGGCCACGGGATCGCCCATTAAGGCGATCCAATTGTTCCAGCCAATCCACTGCGGCGGAGTGCCTAAGTCGTACGACGTAAAGCTATAGTAGAGCGACACTACCATGGGGACTAACGTAAAAGCCGTAAACCCCAGCACCCACGGCCCCATAAAGAGCCATACCGTGCCTCGGGCCCGCCAAGAAAGACGAGCCCGAGAACGCGTAGACAACCCTTGCAAGAACTGCCGATAGCGTGCGTTCCACCGTCCCATGCGTGCTACCACCCCGGATGCGTTAACGTGTACTCCCGTTGATATTGAGCAATCTTGCTCTGCAAGGCCGCTAATCCGGCCGCAGGACTGATTTTGCCACTAAGGATTTCTTGCTCGTACGTCGGCCGGATGGTCTCCCAATAAGAATACACAGGAGTGATCGCCACCGGAGGTGCGTGGTTGCCAGCATTGTGCAATTCGTTTAGCCAGGGTCGCAGAGGCGGGTTTGCCGTCCAAAAGGCTGAACCAGGCGTACTGGCACCGATTTCGGGATCTAAATTGCCTTCTTTCGTCGCCAAGTAGTTGTCTGCGTACGGCTGATCCAACCAAATTAGCAGTTCCGCTGATGCCTTAGGGTAACTGATCCGACGCGGCAAGACGTAGAAGTTTCCGGGGGAGACAAAGGTGAGCGATCCCGGTTTGTATCCGGCCCCCACGGGCACCGGTGCCACTCCATACCTCAAATGAGGAACCTCCGCTGTGATTTCGCCTGGTACCCATTCTCCACCGATTTCCATTGCGGACTTGCCGGAAAAAAACGGATTACCGAACTTTGCCGCGCTCACAAACGCATTAGCTTGAGTCAAGCCGCCCTGCATCTGATACAGGTTCCGCAGGACTTTAAACGCCGTAATATTGTGCGGATTGTTGGCGATGAATTTTCCCGTGTTAGTGTTGAACCAGGCCCCTCCGAAGTACTTGACCCATATATTGTTGCCCCATCGTTGCGAGGGAATAAGCCCAGTCTGAATCACTTTCCCATTGCGAATAATAGTGAGTCGTTTCACGTCCGCTTTAAGTTGCGTCATCGTTTTCGGCGGAGCCTTGATCCCAGCCTTCGCGAACCTCGATTTGTTATACAACAATAAGGGTTCGTCAACCTCTTCAGGAAGACCATAAATTTGGCTTCGATGACTCATCGCAGATTTAATCGGAGCCCAGTACCGAGGAAGCTTAAGATGATACTTCTTGATATACGTATTAAGTGGTTGCGTAAGGTGATCGGCCGCCCAGACCATGATATGCCCATAACCTTCGGTCATCACCACGTTTGGCGCCGTACCTGACGCCATTGCCGTAGTGTACTTCACGTAACTGTCTGCCTGAGAAACAGGCACCAATTTTACGCTGATTCCTCGATGCGTAGCTTCAAATCGATGAATCAAATACCTAAAGGCTGACGTTGGTTCGCGCGGACTGTACCACAACGTGATAGTCACAGGTTTAGAAGCCGCGCTTACGGAGATCGGGATCGCCAGAACGCCCGAAAACAACAACGTGGAGCCCAGCACTACACCCAGCACGTTTGATCTCATTGTAGTCACCCTTCCTACCAGTCTATTGAGCACGCCGAATTTACGATTGAATGATTTCTTCATTTGGAATGTAGAAATCATGTAATCATGGTAAGCCGCTACCGGAACGATGTCAACCCTTCCGACTAAATAATTGCGACTTGACGGCTATTGCCTGTATAGTATGTAACGTCCCATTACATCCTCTGTGCGAGCCGTCATAACAAGGGGCCTAAAGGGAAGAGGTCGTTCACCGCCGTGCAATGCGCGATCTCCCGTGCCTGCGTCTTCGAACAATGTGACTGCTCCGCCCTCGACTCGCCGAAGTCCGCGTTCCAGACGGATCCCAATCAAAGCCGACGCCCTCTGCGAGCTGGCGGGTAAACGAGCATGAAACACGCGGGCGAACTAATGGCCAGGCCCCAATGCTTGAAGTGCTCCAGGGTTTGGGCGGCATGCAAGACGGAACGGAAGCCGCGGTCCATTTTCTGTTTGCAAGTCCAAGTGCCCTTCGTCGGCAATCTTGGCCCGATTTGGAATATGTGGTTCGGGTGGATCGCATGCTGCTCTTGCGATGGTTGGAATCCGCCGATGACGGGCCGTATGTACCGTGGTCAGGGACAGACGATCCGGCTGCGCTAACGCCCCCGAAAGTGCGTGATTTGCGCGGTGAACTTTTACGCGAATTCAGAATGCAGGCCGCTTTATCCCTGACGCCCGTCGCACACAGCAATGGCCAAGGACCCGCGGCCTCGGGTGCGACTTTAGCACGATAAGCGTGAGTGGGGCCAGCAGTCCGGTGCCGATCCGGAGTCAGGGCGAACTGTCCACAGTGGACTCCTGCCCCTGTGTGCTAATTTAAGAAAAACTGATCGCGAAGTAGTTCGCAAGAATCCACGAACTACTGAGGTGACCACGATGAGCAACCCGCGCCGGAAACAAGAATTGGCCGACCCGTTTGAGAGACAGTGGAAAACTCTGTTGCACTTTCTTCCGCCCGGTGGGCAAGATGTGGCGCGGACGGGTGGCGCCATCACGCGGTTACGGGCCGTGCAATCGGAGGAAGCCCTGCTACGCATGACGTTGGCCTATGCTTGGAATGATTGGTCCTCGCGAACCACAGCCGCCTGGGCCAAACGGATCGGGCTAGCGGAGCGGTCGGATGTGGCGATCCTGAACCGCCTACGCCACGCGAACACGTGGCTCGGGCAAATCATGGACGCATGGTTTCGAGGACCGTGCGTCACGAACCAGATTAAGAGCCGCTTTCGCCTAGTCTTGACGGATGGCAGCACCCTCCAAGAACCTGGGAGCACCGGAACCACCTGGCGGCTGCATGGCCAGTGGGATTTGGCGACGCGTCAATGGGAATACATGGAAGTTCCCGACAAACACGGGCCCGAGTCCTTCACGCGATTGCACCTGCGACCCAAGGACGTCGTGTTAGGCGATGGCAATGAAGCCCGCGCGTCCGCCGCCACATCCGCTGGGTAGTGGAGCAGCAGACGGGTCATCGTGCGATTCGGATGGAATGCCCTCCGCCTCGAAACAGCGAGTATCCCCGAGGATTTGCACCCCGAGGGCCGGGTAGAAGGGCTACTCACCTTGAGTAGCCCAACCCCCACAGCACCCAACGTCCGGATTTCCCGCACTAGTACACGATGGCTTTAATGTGTAATCAATATTTAAAACAAACGTTCTCTGGACAAGGCCGTTCCGCCTCGTTATGCTAGGAGGCTCTTTCTCAAAGAGCTAATCTTTACCCATAAGTTCTGGACAGCTTCGGTGGCAATCTTTTACAGCATTATCGTTCTTGGACGCGGATTTGCGCAAGCAAAAAAAATTAAAAATCGCGGCACCCCATAAAGGATTTTGCCATTCGACGGCGAACCCTTGTCATATGGCTAAAGTGATGAATTCATTCAACCCATCGATAGATCCCTGGGTGTTCCGGGAATTGGGCCTCGCCTCCTTTGGGGACGCGCGGTTCACCGCGCGGGCATTACGTTTGGCAAGTGATTTAGCTGCCCACCCCGATCTCTCGCTCGCGAGTCTTTATGAGGGGGATTGGGCCGGGCTGAAAGCGGGCTACCGATTCTTCGATCATCCGAAGGTCACGCCCGCCGGACGGCACGCACACCGTCCTGATCGGCGATCGTGAATCGGATATTTATGATCGGTTCATCGAGTCGAGAAAGCCCCAGCAACAGCTCTTGGTCCGCGTAGCCTGGGATCGAAAACTCGCCGATCCCTCCCATCAGCATCTCTGGCAGGCGGCGGAAGCGGCGCCCATGGTGGGCACCATGACGATCATCGTGCCGAGAAAGCCCGGTCAACCGGAACGCCAGGCGACGTGAGCCTTGCGGACGACCGTGGTCCAAATGGCGCGGCCCGCCCACCGTTCCGCCAAGACGACACCGACGGCACCGCCCATCACCGTGGTGTTGGCGCGAGAAATCGCACCGCCCGACGAGACGGATCCCATTGAATGGTTGCTTTTGACCACGCTACCTGTGACCACAGGCGAAGACGCTGCTCGCATCGTGACCTGGTATCGTGACCGATGGCGCATGGAACGCTTGCATTTTACGTTGAAAACAGGAGGAAGCCAGGTCGAAGACCTCCCATGAGAAAGTCGCGAACGGCTGGAACGGGCGATCGCCTTGTATTCCATGGTGGCCTGGCGGCTCCTCTGGATGACCTATCAAGTGCGCGTCGACCCTGATCAGTCTCCGACGGTCGCGTTTTCGCCCGAAGAAATCGCCACCTTAGAACGCCTCGCGACCACCCAAAAACCTGCCCGGCAAGCCGGGCAACCCTTGACGCTCCGCGAGGCCGTTCGGGCGATGGCCAAACTTGGAGGGTTTTTAGGTCGGAAAAGCGATGGTGAGCCCGGGGTGAAAACCCTGTGGCGCGAATATCGCTAATTACAGCTCCTGGTATGGTGGGACAAGGTGCCTCGAACCCCGTTGTAAAAGACCCTGATCGGCGTGATCCGTCGTCTTTGGCGACGGACCATTTCCATGCCGCAAAACGCCCATGCCGTTGGCAAACTGTCCTAACCTAGGCGCCTCTTTCACCGTGTGCACGTGCCGTGGTTCCTATGCTCGTCATCATCTATTGCGGGATGTGGGAAAATATTCCTGGCCATGGGTAAAGATTAGGTGCGCCAGGGGGGATGCAAAACGCCTTCGCCTCCATAGTGCAGGCTCGACCGCTCCCTGACTTTGGCCGACCGGTTCATCTCTTCGATTACGGCCCAGAACTGCTCCGCAAGCCCTTCGGATTCGCCCTCGCGAGCGACACCCTGCCCTCCACACAGTCCGCTGTGCGGCCCACGAGGCATTACCCCCGCGTTTGGATATAGCGCCCTGCATCCGAGCGCCAGTGGGACTTGAACCCGCCTGATTTTCGCGCTGCCCAGCGCACACTATGACCTCGGCTGACTTCTCTCGCGTCACGCGCGCCTTCCCGCTTGGCGGTACCGCGAGAGACCTCCCCGGGTAAGAACGCGCGCTGTCCCTCCATCTACCGGGTGCATTTACGTGACGCGCGCTTGACCGTATTGGGCTTCGTTCTGTCTGGCGAACTCACCCCACGCGCCCCGCCTCGGATGCACTTCCTGTTCGTCCGGCCGGAGGTTTGCCGCCGGCTTCCTTCAGATTCTCGCTCGCGCGAGACACCCTTGCCCTTGGCTAACGGTTGGAACGGTCATCCCCCGTTCAGGACTTTCACCTTAAAGCACGCGCCCATGCCGGGCGCACCAAAGTAAGGGCGGCGGGAATTTCCCGGCCGCCCAGATGCGCTGAGAGTCTATTGCACGCCGCTGTTGACTGCGAGGATGGCCGAGGCTCCCGTGGCCACGCTGGCGGTGGCGGTCAGCGTCTCCGCCTGACCTGAGGTGACGTAATGCGCCAGGTTAATCGTGGTTGTCCCTGAGGGAGCGATGGCGACCGTCGGGTTGGTCCCGGTCGGCGTCGCCGTTGACGGCGCCGAGCTGGATGACACCAGGGTCAGCGTGCTTCCGGTGGATAGGGTGACGGTCATCCGCTTAATTCCAGTGTTGTTCACTATCAACTGCGCCCCCTGCGAATTTGGGGTGAAGTTGAGGGTTACCTTGGTTGCTGCTGAATCGAGCCGGGCTGCCGCTAGACCGGCCGAGGCCACCTGAGTGAAGGTGGGAAAGTCGATCGGACTGAACGTGCCGACTCCCGGAGTGAGCCGAATCCAGCCCAGACGCCCGCTGCCGTTATTGTCATTGACCATCATGTCGAACCCGTAGCGGTGGCCAGCCTGGTTGGTCCACTGGGGAAGGTCGGCCAGGGGAATCGCCGCCTCGTACCAAAGGTCGCCGGCGTGCTGGCCGTGCAAGATGGTCAATTTGATGTCCGAACGCAGTCCCGGGGCTGGGCCTTGAAATTCGTAGGCCTGGGGCCCGGCTGGCGTCAAGGCAAGACCGAAGTTGACATCGCCGTCTGAACTGCTGTAAGAGGGCGTTTTGGTGTTTTTAGGGTCGAAGAACAGTTGAATGCTGTCACCCGCCCACTGATAGAAGCCAGTGTAGGGCTCGTAAAAGACAGAGTCCTTGACCTTGGCCGCGAAGTAGAAGTAATGCTGTCCCCACATGGTGTAGGCTACCGCCGACTCCATCGACGGGCTCCAGTCGGGGATGCCCGCATTTTGGTTGGACTGGTTGAGATAGAACGGGGTGGCCTGTTTCCAACTGGCAAAGCTACCGGTCATCCCCGCGTGCCCGTAGACAGACTGATAGACCGAGAGCGGCTGGGTGGTAGTAACCGTCTGGGTGCTCGCTGTAGTCGTGCTGGAACCATGGCCGCCGTTTGCAGCGTGTAGCGGTTGGACGCCTGAGCCTCAAAGCGCTGCAGGGAAAACGTGTCGGTGGTTGACGCTCCCGGCGCGATCGGTCCGAAGTTCACCGTGGGCGCGTAGGTGGCGGCAGTGGTCGTCCCCGTACTCGCCATCCAACCACTGGGCAGGGTAAGCTTCAGTTGGCCCGACTGGGCTACGTTGATTTGGTCGGTCACGGTAACTTGCAACTGAGGCAGCGTCGTCGGCAGTTGGTGCAGCCGACTAATCGAAAGGGCGACCGGGGCAATTCCGGTCACCGCGCCAGAGCGCACCAGGTGGGCCAGCGCGGTCGGCGTTCCGTGGTAATCGAGGTAGACGGGTTCACCGTTTAGCGGCACGGTCAACCCACCCGACCCACTCACCGGAATGGGATTGTCCATCCAGTCGTATGCCCTCACGTTCTCCGACGCCGACAGCGTCAACTTGCCATTCTGGGTGGGCGC
>JAKADW010000069.1 GCA_021820165.1 Bacillota bacterium | reverse complement strand
GCAAAGCGGATCGACGCTTACCATCTATGGTTCAAACTTTGATTGGTCCGTGGCCGCACCGGATGTTAACGACGTGGTGATGTTAGGCGCGGTGGAGTTGCCCATTGAAAAATGGTCGACGACCTCAGTCACGGTGATGATCCCTAAGGATGCCGTCTCCGGCCCGTTAACGGTGACTGCAGACAATGGTGCATCCAATTCCGTTGCCGTCTCCGTGGGTTCCCGCGGCCTCTTACTGCTCAACCAAGCGGGGTCGGTCTCCCCCCTGGACGGTGCTGCGCTTTATGCGGGACCCGCTCCAAGCTCGGGAGCAATCGCCATTCAGTCGACCCCCGATGGCAACGGCTATTGGGTTTTGCTCAAGAGCGGAAGCGTGCTTAGCTATGGCGACGCCCTCAAACTCACACCCACTGCTGCCGTGCAGGCGCCCGCCGTCGGTCTGGCCATCAATCCCAGCGGAACGGACGGATGGGTGCTGAGCCAAGACGGAATTATTACCAACCTTTTAAGCGCCAATGCCACGGTCCCCCAAACCGTCTACAGTCTGCCTCCCGGCAACTATGTGGGCATGGCCGCTAGCCCTTTGAGCTCCGGCTACTATGCGTTGAACCAAAACGGAACGGTCACTGGGGAGGGCACCGTTAAAGGAACGTGGCACAGCGGTGCTGGTTCCGCCGTGGCCATCGCCGCCGATCCAGCGGGCGGCTTTTGGGTGCTCGGCAAGAATGGCAGTGTTTCGGCCCTGGATGGCGCGCAAAACTTTGGTAATCTTGAGGCCACGGTGGCGCTGGCCGGCGAAGTGCCAACGGCCATTGCCTCCACCCCCGATGGCGGCGGATATTACATCGCCACGCAATCGGGAAAAATTTATGCCTTTGGTAATGCCATCTTGCCTAAAGATCTGGCTGCGCCGACCACGCCAGCGGCCAACACCACCGCCTTGGCGGTGGTAGGACCCTACCGCCACTATGGTGTAGAGGATCTGGCCTACTGGTATCCCACCGGAAGCCTCAGCCAATACGTAACCTATCAAAACACCATGGGCCAGGCCGCCAATATCATTTCTCCCCATTGGTATGGAGTGGGGCCAGGCGGTCAAGTCGGAGGGCCGGGGTCGAGCATCAACGCGCAAGTGGCCGAAATGCAGGCCAATGGCCTGCGCGTGGTGCCCATGTTTGGCAGAAGCTTTAATGCCAGCTTGGGACCATTGGCCACGGTCACGGGACAGAACCAAATCGTGTCGGGAATTGTTGCAGCCGTCTATCAGCATCATTTCAACGGCGCCAACATCGACTTCGAGGGTCTTCCCCCCAACTCCTCTGGCTATCTCGATGCGTTCGTGCAAAAGCTGCGAGCCGCCCTCGGGCCAAACCACCTGTTGGTGACCAACGTGTATCCCGAGTGGGCACCGTATACCAACCAGCGTGGGCAGTCGGTGCCAGGATATCTAGATTCCGTCTACAACTATAGTGTGCTCAGTCAGCTTTCCAATTATATGGTGATCATGGGCTACTCGATGGCCTTCAACCCTGGTCCCATCGCCTCGCTGACCCACGACACGGGCATCATCAATTATTTGCTTCACGGGGCCAACGGCACCGGAGGGCCCATTGCGAACTTAAATCATGTGCTCTTGGGCATCCCCGGATACGGCCAAGTCTGGCAGGGCACTACCGGCTTCGGTACGGCCCAGAGCATGACCATCTCCCAGATTACCTCGATGCTGAACAAGCTGCACGCCACCAGCACCTACGATCCCCATGCCGGCGAGAACTTTGCCCATTACCGAATCCCCTTTACCGCCCCGGCGGCCACCATCCAAAACGGAGCCACCGGTCCCAACGTCGTCGCCTTGCAGTACGGGCTTAGCAAAGTGCTGGCCGATCCCAAGAAATTTGGCGCCTCCAACACTAATGGCAAGCCGCCGGCCTTGCCCCTTACCCTAGACGGCATCTATGGCAACGAGACGCAAGCGGCCGTCACTGCATTTCAGACGGATTTTGGCATTGCGGGCGATCCCTCGGGCGTTTACGGTCCCGCTACCCGTTCTCAGCTAGCCCATCTCTCCAGCCACGATGCCAGCGGATTCAGCCCAGGCGTGCCCGCGACGGTCTGGTTTGACAACGCTCAGGCAGACTTGGCTCATGCCCTCTTGGCACAGTCCAACGGACTTGCTGGCGTCTCCCTATGGGCCATGGGCGAAGCGGATCCCAAGTATTTCTCCACCTTGGCTCAAGGCACCAACGTCAGCGCCAATCCCAATCTCGTGCTCAGCCTTTCCTCCCCGACGCTCTACGCGGGCGTCAGCAACACGGAAACTGTTACGGTGAGCCAAGGCAGTGGATTCCCCATCGCCAACCTCACGGTCACGCTCGACGGCCAGACGGCCACCACCAATGGTTCGGGCCAGGCCGCCTTCAACCTGACCCCATCCGCTGCCGGAAGCCTTACCGTCAGCGCGCAAGATCCCACCGGTCAGACGGTGGCCAGCGCCAATATTACGGTAGCCGTCCCCGGTATTACGCGGCTGGCGGGCGCCACCCGCTATCAAACGGCCATAAAGCTCACCAAATCGGCCCTCGCCCAGGCCCAAACCGTCATCCTCACCACCTCCACCAACTATCCCGACGCTCTATCCGGCGCGCCCTTGGCCACCTCCTTAGGGGCCCCCATCCTACTCACCGACCCCAATTCGCTCACCAGCGCGACGGCCAAGGAGATGGCCAAACTGGGAGCCAAAAATGTGGTCCTGTTGGGGGGCACGGCGGCCATCTCCACCAACGTGGCCGACACCTTAACTAAAGAGGGATATCACGTCACCCGTTACGCGGGGGCCAGCCGCTTCAGCACGGCGGCCGACATCGCCGCGGCCATGGGCGATCCCAGCCACGTCGCTGTCATTGCCAACGGTGACAGTTTTCCCAATGCCCTCTCCGTGGCCCCGATCGCGGCCAGCCAGGGCTGGCCCCTGTTTTTGGCCAATGGCCAGAGTAGGCCCACGCCGCTGACTCCGTCGACGGTAAAGGCATTGAAAAATCTTTCGGTCACCTCGGTCTACGTGGTGGGGGACACCACCGAGATCTCGAACGCCATTGAAAAACAACTGGCTGCGCTGAACATCCACAGTGTGCGCATCCAAGGCACGCCCGCTGCCGGCCCCGTCTATGGAACGAATTTAGCCGTGCTGCAGTACTTTGCCAGCAAGATCTCCTTGACCCATCTCTATGTGGCCACGGGCGGCGATTTCCCGGATGCCCTCACGGCCGCGCCGATCGCGGCCAGAACCCATTCAGCCGTGCTCCTGATCCCCGGAACGAGTGCCCTGCCGAGCCAGGAAACGAGTTGGCTTTCCAGCAAAACCGGGCAAGTGGGCGTCGCCGATATCGTTGGCGGCACAGCCGCCATTACCACCTCCTACGCCAACGGCGTAGCCACCAGCCTCGGGATTTCCCCTTCTTAAAAGCCTCGACGGAGGAAAAGAGCACTACCGGATCGCGGTAGTGCTCTTTCATACAAATCCCTGCATCGTTCTGCCCATCACTGATGACGCCCTTTCGGCAAAGGACAGCACGGCATCTGGCCCTACGCTATTTCGTGATGAGTGGGGTCAAGGTCTTGGCCAACTGGGCCACTAGGGGCGCCTTTAAACCTAGGGTGAAGAGATTTTGGACATGCGCGCGCAAGAGGTGGGAAAGATAGGTTTGGGTGCTTTCCGGCACCGCCTTTGATCCCACCGGGACCAGCGCCGAAGGCCAACTAGCTGCGAGCTCGGCGGTAAGAACGGCTAAGCTAGGCACGTTAATCAAGCTTGGGTTCACCGCCACAATGTCTCCCGGCCCAGCCCGATCCAGTCCATCCACCTGCAAAAGCGTACTAAGGTCAGAGCGGGTGGAAATGTCCGTTACCCGAAGATGATCCGACTTGGACCAAGTCGGGGCTCCAATCGTCCACAGGACTTTTTGCCCCGAGAGAAAATGAAGAGTGGTCGTGGGAAGCTTGCCGGAACCTATCATCAACAGGCCGAGGTGGCGATGGCTGGCCAACGCCACCGAAGCAATCTGGGTGGTAAGCGGGGAACGCACGGAAAGCAGCACCACCCCGTGGTGCCCCGCGTCTTGAGCGGCCGTTTGGGCAACATCTAAAAATAGAGACGCGATCGAGGGATTCCACAGTTTTCCCGCGATGGTAATATTCTGAGGAAGTCCCAGGCCAGAGGCGGTAAGATTTCCCACCAGCAGCACCCGGGTCACTTTCAAGCGCCGCAAGTCGATGAGGGTTGCCGAAGCCAGGGCGCCGTGGCGGTTGGCAAAAAGGAGTGGGCCATGGACGGCTTCAGCCAAGGCTACGGTGGCCATCACCAGTTTCGGGGACAGCGTGGGATCCACGGTGATCACCGCCGTCGACGAAGCAGGCGGTGTGGGAAAAAGTGCGTTGACGAGCGAATCCGCACTCAGTCCGTTGAGTCCAAAAGCGTGCACAAAGGGTGGGGAAGCCGATTTTCTAGCCGTCCAAGTCGCGGTCAAAGCTTTCGGTTGAATGAGCGAACGGCCGCCAATTTGGGCGCTTAGACGCAAACGATACTTGCCAGCTTGACGAGACACCACAAAAAATGTGGCTTGGCCGCGTGGATTGGTGTTGGCGACGGCCCCCAGGCCTGCCGCCGTTCCATTAATCGAAATCGAGGGACCGGCGGGAGCCATGCGCACGGCCACGCCGGCGGCACTAGCCGCCTTGCCCCCTCGGTTTTTTAGCTGGACCACGACCGAGAGCGGTTTGCCAACCTGCGCTTGCTTAAGGCGGCTGGATACGGCGAGACTAGTTACGGCATCCTCTTGCCAATAGCGGTCTACGACCACCGATCCCAATCCGGCCACGGGATTCCACCCTGGCCCCGCTTGGTACACGGCATTTCCCCCATGCGTGACCGGATCGAAGGAGCTCGGATCTTGACGATAGGTGGCATACAGGGTGGGATTCATGAAGCCCTGGCGGCCGTCTAGGACGGCCATATCGGCCACCCATCCACCCCACGTTGGCGTCGACGCGCTGGTCCCGGCCATCCCCTCCCAGGCTCCGCGATCGACGGCGGCGTAATAGGGCTCCGCCGCCAAGAAGGCCACGTCAGGCACGCCCCGGCCAGTCGCCGCACTGCCCACGATGCCCTTTTGCCATGACGGCACCCCTTGGATCCGGCTATATCCTCCGCCGGATCCGTCGATTTGGCTGTCCCACAACCCGTCCGGACTCCATGCCCACTGACTTTGAATGGCCGAGGTGGTCGGGTTGAGGCCAAGCTGGGTCCCCCCCACCGCCGTGACCCAGGTACTGGACGCCGGCCAATTCACGTCGGGCGTACTGCTGTTGGGGTTGCCGTAGGGCCCGGAGTCACCGGATCCAGCCACAAAGGTGATGCCTTCCAGACTCCCCTCGGCCATGAGCGTGTTCCATATCGACAGGTGACGTGCAGATATCGAACTTTCCGGTTCCACCGCACTAATGCTAAACACGGACACGACATCTTGACTGACTGCGGACGCCACGGTATCCGTAATCGATCCCTTAGGCGGGACCAAGTAGAGATCCAAGGTGGCCCCGGGAGCGGAAGACACGGATCGTTCCATGTCCAGCATAAGTTCTCCATGCCATCCCGATACCACCTTCGACTCGCCGCCATCCACGGGAATCACCTGAACTTTGGATTGAGGCAAATGATAGCGCTTTTCAAACGTAGTCAGGTCCGACAGGGTCGGGCTGGAATCGCCAAAGATGCCGATATGCATCCCCTTGCTTTTGGCCGCGGCGGCCACCAGACTTTGGGCATGATAGGCCGTATTGACCTGACTCGGGCTAAGATTATTGCTCTCCACGGTCGGTCCGGTCCACGACAATCCGCTAATGGTGGCGTTATACGTTGTGTTTCCACTGGACACCGCGATCTGCCAGGGACCTTTATAAGGAGAAGACGAGGACAGCACCAGCACATCGCTTCCCGACTTATTCAAGGTCAGGTTGCCATTCAGATCGCTCACCTGGTAGCTCGATAACGACGCTTTGGGGCTGGGGTTCGCCGAAAGGTCCCAGCCCTTCAAGGGATAGCGGGAGGTAGGGTTGACGACAGACACCGTCACTAAGATATTTTGGCCGGTGGGCACCGACGTCGGACCTTGGGCGGACACGGACACGTTATGGCTACTGCTGGCCACACGCACCGCCACGGGCTTACGCCGTCTAGAGAGCATAGGAGCCGTGCGATATGCGGGAGCGGCCAAATCACTAATGTAGCGGACCGACTCCGCCAACACGCCGGATAGGGCGAGCGGTTTGGTTTCGACGCCGCGCCCTTGGCGATTTTGGCGAAGATCGGCCGCCCAGGCGCGGTCGACTTGCCCCACGGTCCCGGCCACACGAATACCGAGGCCAAGGCCGGTGGAACCCTCTAAGCGAAAGCCTTCTTGTCGAAGGCTCTGCTTCACGGAGCTCAATTCACTATGGGGGGGCGAAAATGCCTTGGCCACCTGAGCCCTGGTCCAAAAATGATGGTAATGGGGAGACCCCGGCTGCGAGACCGCCGCGGCTAAGGCATTTAACTTGCGAAGATTGGGCGGGGCCAGGTAGACCACCCCGCTCCAAGGTGTGGAGGCCTTGAGCGGAGCCATGCTTTTCGCTTGACGAGAAGATATCGGGTGCGCAGCCATCCATACGGAAAGCCGTGTCGGAGCGGGCCCGTAGGTCCATCCACTGGTAATGGCCATGCCAAAGGCAGAGGCCACGGCGACTCGCATCCACCTCATTGGTCTCACATTAAACCTCGCTTCATGGTAGCCACATCCGACGAGCGGACCCCACGCCCTGGGGAACGGGCAAGGGACACGGGACCGCCCGTGGCCGTGGAAGGTGTCGGCGCTTCGGTCAAATTTGGCAGGAGATCGCTTGCATGGAGGTGGTATCCTCCGGCCAACCCTGGCGCTAAGCGTCCTAAAGGCAGAGCCAACACTGCCCGAGGAGTCGATAGATACAAGCTCTTACCCACTAAAATCAGCATCTGTGCGGCCATAGTCGGCGCGATCTTCCGAAAATATTGTATTTGACCGGATTGCTGGTTAAGATCCCATACCACCCCGTATTGATCGGCGACGATGACTTGGCCGGCGATAGGCAGTGGGCTGGTCACCGGCGGCTCCTGTCCCAATTGGTTTTGCCAAAGCAGATTTCCCGTGGGAGCGTTTAAGGCATACAGCGTATCCGTGAGCGCGCTCGCCAAGTAGACCGTGTGGTCCGCCGTCACGGCCATGCCAGCATGCATCGCTTGGTCCATGGGCAATACAAACACCCCTAAGCTCCTCTGCCAGAGTACTTTTCCTGTGGTGAGGGTCAATGCCTCCATGCCTAAGACTCCGGCACGCTGCGACAGGCGGGGAAGGTATATGCTCGTTCCCGATATTGCCGGGATGCCGAAGCGAAATCCAGGTTGGAGACGATCCGTCCATAGCAACTGTCCTCGAATAAGATTAAAGAAATATTGCCGGTACGGATGGCCACCTCCAATCAGGAGATTCGATCCTTGAGCCAATACCGAATGGATATCCGAGAGCCCAGAGATAGCATAGCTCTTCATTTCTCCGCCCGTTCGCATGCTACGTCCTACCACGTTGTCGCCGTTTAGCAGCCAGAGAAGTCCTTGGGCAAAAACCAGCTTCACCCCGGGGCGAACCCTCGTGCTCCACAGCACCTGTCCGCTAGCCGCTGCCACGGCCACGACCTTGGGTCTGGACCCCGACTCCAAAAAAGCCACCGTGCCCCCAACAATGATCAAGGGGGCCACGACAGGACCGCTAAAGGCGCGCCTCCAAATCTCTCGACCATCTTTGGCGCTCATCGCAATCAACTGATGGGAGGAGGCGCCAATGCCATAAACTCGTCCCGACACGACGCGCATGGCTCGAAGGCTTACCCCTTGGTGCTGCCACGAGGAGTCCCAATAGGTATTAAGACCGTGCTCCAGCACAATCCGGTGACTGGGATTAAAGCCCGCCATGGTCGAGGCGGAGGCACCATAGGGGGTAAAGTTCCAGGGAGCCATCCAGACCCACGTCATGGCCGCTAACAGCCCCCCAATCGTCAGCCAGCGCCAGCGCTGCCACCGATGGCGGCGCCGCCCGCGTTGGCTCGACACCAACGATGCTCGTACCGCAGGGTTCAAACTGGTCATTCGGCCATCATCCCCGTCGATCGCGCTCGGCCTAGGCAAAGTTCCTCTGCCGTGAGGAGGCGGCGAAGATAACGAGGGCCCACATCGCCCAAGGCATGGAGGCGTGCCATTCCACGCTCTCCCCAGGGGATAGCCAGGATCCCTTCCAGCTCGGTCGTCCGACCGTGCGCCCGCTCGACGTCAAGAAACGCCTCAATTCGCGCTTGAAAGTCCGACCACGGCCGGAGCACGTCGTAGGCCACCACGACCGCTACCCCGCCGTGGGGATCCACCGTGGCACCCACGGCGCCACGCTCGCGCAAGATCTCATCGTGGCGGTCTACGCCGATTTCCTCCAACATTTCCCGGCTGGCCGAAACCTCGGCGCAAAACATCGCGTCTTTCACGTCGCTCGGAATAGCGGTACCTCCAATACACTGCAAGCGTCCCGGACGCTCCGTCCTAGAACTCATCTTGCAAATCACTAGCGAGCCATCGTCCAAGATCGGCAGCGCCGCAGCAAAAATTGGACGTATCGCCATCTCCGGCAAGCCGCTCGGATGCCGCCTAGCGTAAAGAAAATGCGCATAGTCGGTAAAGGCAGCCGTGACGCAGACGGTGGTGCCCACATGCACCTGGCATGCCGCGAGTACCGGCCCCCGAAAAAACTGGGGTGAGACCGGTTTAATTTCGTCATGCCAAAAAGCATCCAC
>JAKADW010000068.1 GCA_021820165.1 Bacillota bacterium | reverse complement strand
GAGTGGCTTCAAGGCCACGTTTGGCAAATACCACCGCAAGTATCCGCTCTGAAGATGGGAGGGCGAAGGCATTATCAGCGGGTTCATGAACAGGAAGTGGTCTGGCCTCAGCCCCGACGGATTAGCATCGACTCGATTGAGGCGATTCGCCTCGTGCGTGACGGGTGGGAATTTCGGGCGGTGGTCGGCTCCGGGAGTTACATTCGTGCGCTAGTCCGGGATTGGGCGGATATTCTCGGGGTGGCCGGGCACCTCGCCAGTCTCCAGCGCGTACAAGTGGGCGTCTTTGTCCAGGATGCGGCGACGACGCTTGAGGGCTTGGAATCCCTTGGCTCCGCTTGGCAAGAGCGTCTCGTGCCATGGCAACGGGTGATCGCGTTGGATGCGACCGTGAGCTTGGATAGAGCCAGCGCCGAGCGTATCGGTCATGGGGATATGCACGTGTTGGAGCAGATCGCTCGTGATTGTCGTGGGGTGATCGGTCTCCAGTGGAAAGATCAATTGCTCGCCATCGCCGAGGGTCCCCCTTGGCGATATCGGGTGGTACTTTAGGAGGCATCATGCGGATCCTGCAGGAGGAAACTGAGGGCGCCTACGTGGTGACCATCGGCAATTTTGACGGAGTCCACCTAGGGCATCGGGCGCTATTGGAAAGGGCTCAGAGCTTAGCCGTGCTGCGCGGCGTGCCTTCCCTCGCCATGACCTTTGACCCCCACCCAACTCAGGTGCTGAAGGGTCCAAGCACCAATTTTCTTATCACCCCACTCGAGCTCAAGCTCGAATATTTGGACAGCACCGGCATCGATGCGGTGGCTGTGCTGCCCTTTACCCCACAATTTGCTCGAATGCCGGCCGAGGAATTTCTCGAACGCGTACTCCGAGAACGGTTTCGGGCCCAAGGCGTGGTGGTTGGTTATAACTTCAGCTTTGGACAGGGGGGGCGGGGTAACGCTCAATTGTTGTCGGCGTTTGGCGAGAAAGAAGGCATCCCAGTGGTCATTGCGCCACCGTTTCTGGACTCCGAGAAACGCCGCCCCATTTCCAGCTCGCGCATTCGTCAACTGATTGAGGCGGGCGACATGACCGCCGCGGCGTCGTTGCTTGGCCATCCGTTCACGGTGGCCGGCAGGGTCGTCGAGGGGGACCACCGAGGGCGCGAGTTGGGCGTTCCGACCTTAAATTTGCTCCCGAACAAAAATCAGATCATGCCCCCCTATGGAGTTTATGCGGGATGGGTCACCATTCAAGGGGTGGTCCATATGGCGGTCGCTAGTTGGGGGATCCGGCCAACCTTTGATGGAAGTGCGCCGCTCTTGGAGGTTCATGCGCTGGCTTCGTTGCCGTTTGACCATTATGGCCAGCGGGTAAAATTCGACTGGGGTCCACGGCTTCGGGGCGAAGAGCGTTTTGATAGCCCGGAAGCACTGAAAGCCCAGATGATGCATGATATTGAGGAAGCTCGGCGATGGTTGCAAAGCCACCCACGACTTGCTTGACCAAAATCGGCTGTGATAGAATGAAGTGTCTTTGGATTGGGGGCGTATTTGTGCATTCCGATACCTGGCGCGAGATGGTTAGCAAGGTCTCTGCGATCTGCGTCACCGGACAGTTTAAGCGCTTACAGCGTGAACTCGAAGAGCTGTATCGACGGGCCGGGATACCCAAACCAGCCGTTCAAGCCTACCAAGACGCCCTGTTGTCATTGCTGGCCGAGGAGGACGAACCGATCTCCATCCAGCTCCATTAAGTTTTTCTGAGAAGGGAGGTTGTGCGATGGCCCTGGAAGAGGACAAGAAGCAGGCCATCATTGCGGCTTACCGGCTGCATGAATCGGACACGGGGTCGCCGGAAGTTCAAATTGCGCTTCTAACCACGCGCATTAAGGAACTTACCGAGCACCTGAAAACACACAAGAAGGACCATCACTCCCGTCGTGGGTTGTTGAAGATGGTAGGGCATCGCCGTGCGTTGCTAAATTATCTCAAAGACCGGGATAACGAGCGCTATCACGCGGTGATTCAGCGGCTAGGCTTACGTCGATAGAGCGGGAATCTCCCGCTCTTTTGTTCAAGCGGAACGTGCGAAGCATGGTAGGGGGAACTTAAGAACCTATGGAAATCCATACAAAAGAGATTATCGTTGGTGGACGGCCCATGACGCTGGAAACGGGTCGCATGGCCCGGCAGGCAAATGGCGCCGTGCTGGTGAGCTATGGCGACACCCGGGTGTTGGTGACGGCGGTGGCCTCAAAGTCGCCACGCCTTGGCATTGATTTTTTCCCACTGACAGTGGACTTTGAAGAGCGCATGTATGCCGTGGGCAAAATTCCCGGCGGGTATATTAAGCGGGAGGGGCGTCCGAGCGAAAAGGCGATTTTAGCCGCGCGGTTAACTGACCGGCCGATCCGCCCTCTATTCCCGGAGGGCTTTCGGAACGATGTTCACGTGGTGGCGAGCATCCTCTCCGTCGATCACGATCATTCTCCCGAAGTGTGCGGCATGATTGGTGCGTCGGCCGCCCTCTCCTTAAGTGATATTCCTTTTGCAGGGCCCATGGGGGCGGTGGAAGTCGGGTTGATAGACGGGTCGCTGGTGATTAACCCCACATCCGACGAGGCCAATCGGAGCCGACTGAAGCTAATGATTGCTGGGACCGCGGAGGCGGTCCTGATGATCGAGGCAGGAGCGTCCGAGGTCGACGAAACCACCATGTTGAATGCGATTCTCTTTGGACATGAGGAAATCCAACGGATTGTCGAAGGAATTCGGGAATTTCAAAGTGAGGCGGGCACGCAGAAGCGCGACTATCCCCTCTATCTTCCCACTCCGGAATTGGTGGCGCGGGCAAAGGAACTGGCCGAGGAGCGTCTCAAGGAGGCCATGCGCTCTGCCGACAAAGCGACGCGCGAGGAACATATTGATACCGTTAACCAGCACGTAACCACCGTCTTGGAGGAGGAATTTCCGGACGAGGCCGGATTAATTCCGGCGGTATTAAAGAAGCAGTTGAAGAAAGTGGTCCGGTACGCGATTGTCCACGAAAAGATTCGTCCGGATGGCCGTAGCTTTACGGAGATTCGCCCGCTCACTATTCAAGTGGGAGTGTTGCCGCGAGTCCATGGTACTGGGCTTTTTACCCGTGGACAAACCCAAGCATTAACGGCGATGACATTAGGACCCCTTTCCGATCAACAGATGTTGGATGGCATCGGCGAGGAAGATTCCAAACGGTACATGCACCATTACAACTTCCCCCCCTTCGCCACTGGGGAGGCCGGTCCGATGCGAGGGCCCAACCGACGCGCCATTGGTCATGGCGCGCTTGCGGAACGGGCCTTGGAACCGGTGATTCCTTCCGAAGAGGAGTTTCCGTACGCCTTACGGTTGGTCTCCGATATTCTAGAATCGAACGGATCCAGCTCCATGGCTTCGGTCTGTGGTAGCACGCTCGCGCTGATGGATGGCGGCGTGCCCATAAAAGCGCCCGTGGCCGGAATCGCCATGGGATTGGTGAAGGATGACGAAGGCTACGCCGTGCTGACCGACATTCAGGGGCTGGAAGATTTCTTGGGTGACATGGACTTTAAAGTCGCTGGCACCGAAGAGGGGATTACCGCGATCCAAATGGACATCAAGATCCATGGCCTGGAGCGGCAGATCTTGGAGCAGGCTTTGGCACAGGCTCGCGACGCCCGTCTTTTTATTCTCGAGCGGATGCTTGGGGTTATCCCCGCACCCCGCACGGAGCTCTCTCCGCACGCCCCACGGATTGTCACCATTCATATCGATCCGGATAAGATTCGGGAAGTAATTGGACCCGGGGGGAAGACCATCAATAAGATTATTGATGCCACTAAAGTAGGCGACAAGAAAGTGGACATCGACATTCAGGATGATGGCACCATTTACATCGCAGCCATCAACCAAGAAGCCGGCGAACGGGCCATGGCCATGATTCACGACCTCACCCGAAGCGTTGAGGTTGGACAAATCTATACCGGCCGTGTGACCCGCTTGATGAACTTTGGCGCCTTTGTCGAAATTCTCCCTGGCAAAGAAGGTCTGGTGCATATTTCCCAATTGGCCCATCAACGGGTCGCCAAGGTGGAAGACGTGGTACAACCTGGCGACATGGTGGAGGTTAAGGTGGTCGAGATTGACAACATGGGACGGATTAACCTTTCTCACAAAGAATTGTTGCCGCGTCCGGAGGGCCTTGAGGCGGTGCCTTTGGGCGCTAATGGGCCCCGGCCTGATCGACAGGCGGGTAACCGACCGCCCCGGAGGAGCGGACCCGGGGGTCCCGGGCCCCGACGCGACGGCCGGTGATTCGACTCGGGGCGCAGCTATCCCAAGCGCGCGGATACGACGTGGTAATACGGGAGGCCGGCCAAGCCGGCCTTCGTTCGTTACAAGTGTTCAGCCGAAATCCAGTAGGGGGCCAGGGCAAAGCCTTGCCGCCTCAAGACTCCTTAAAGCCGCTGCTCCGCGAATCTGGCATTGAGGTGCTATATATCCACGCGCCCTATTTTGTGAATCCCGCCGCCTTAGATACGGCTATGGTCGAGCGTGCACGGGCCACATTGAAACAGGAAATGCGCCGGGCCAAACGATTATCCGGCGACTTCGTCGTGGTTCATCCCGGCCACTGGCAGGATGCCACCCGGCGCGAGCAGGCGGTCGTCACCTTCGCTGGGACGCTAGAAGCGATGTTGGCGGCACCGGGCCGGGTATTGGTCGAAAACACGGCCGGTCAAGGGCGCGAGATCGGCGGAGATTTTGAGGAATTGAAGCGGATCTTCCTGGCCATTGGCAAGACGCGGCGCGTCGGGTTGATGCTCGATACGGCTCACGCCATGGCCTTTGGACATCGGTTGACAGGGGCGGACGATGTCGACCGCTTGCTAGAGTGTGTCGATAAGACCGTGGGCATCGATCGCATCCGCGGCATACACTTAAATGATAGCCTCTACCCTGTGGCGTCGCGTCGTGATCGGCATGCGCACTTACTGAGCGGGTGTTTGGGCCGTGAGGCCCTCTGGGCGCTGGTGCGCTGGGCGGAGAGAAGCGCTTGTCCCTTGGTACTGGAGACGCCGGGACGTGACATTCAACAACGACAACAAGACATCGCCGTCATTCAGGAGGTTTCCCAGGAGGAGTAGGCGTGCGCGAGCCCTTCTACGGTTTCTTATCCAATCGGGTGACCACCGCATTGGTATCCCCGTTGGGCATATTGGAATGGCTTCCTTGGCCGCGTTTTGATAGTGATGCGGCCTTTTGCCGTCTTTTGGACCCAAGGCACGGGGGATTCTTCTCCACGCTTCCCAGGGGGCGGATCGTGGAAGCCCACCAGCATTATCGGGACGGCACCTTGATTCTAGAAACCTCCGTGCGGTCGGCGGCGGGCCACGCGAATTGGATCGATTTTTTACCTTTGGGACGTGACATCTTTGTACGGCGCCTTCATTCCGCTATACCCCTGCAATTGGTGTGCCGACCCACCTTCGTGTTTGGCTCCCGGAGGGCATCGGTGGTTCCGCGGCAGAACGGGGCCCTCTTTTATTCCCCGGAGGGGCGAGAGGGCCTCGTTCTCGAAATCGCGGGGGCGGCCAGGCCCAGTCCCGAACTCGATGTGTGGGAAATCGGTCCCGGTGTGGTGGATGTGGTCATCCGCTATGCGGAAGATCGCGCGGGCGACCGAGCGGTGCCACTAGGGTCGGTAGACGCGATGGAAGCGGCCACGACCCGTTACTGGCAGGAGCAACGTGTTTCGTATGATGGACCTTGGTCCGAATGGTTTAACCAGAGCATGCGCGTGATTCGTGCGCTCACGTATCGGAACAATGGGGCGCTGGTGGCTGCTGCAACCACCTCTCTTCCCGAAATTATTGGTGAAGAGCGGCAGTGGGACTACCGCTATGTTTGGGTACGGGATGGCGCATATGGTGCCGAAGCTCTCCTGTTGGCGGGAGATACGGCGAGCTGCCGCCAGTTTCTTGAGTTCATTTTTAATGTCACCGATCTGGTTGATAAGCCCTATCCCAGTCCCTTTGTCCGCGTCGACGGAACCCTGGCGCACGGTGAGCGGGAACTTCGCTGGATGGCAGGGCATCGTGGCAGCCGTCCCGTGCGGGTGGGCAACGCGGCCAGTCGCCAATTGCAGTTGGACGTCGAAGGGGAAATCTTGTGGGTCGTGTGGCGATACTGGCGAATGACCGGGGACCGCAGCTTTGTACGAGACTATTGGGGGGCGATTCAGTCGGTGGCCGAGTGGATTCTCGCCGGTTGGCACCAAGCCGATGCCTCACTTTGGGAATTTCGCGGGTTTACGGATGAGTTTGTCCACTCGCGGGTGCTTTGCTGGGTGGGATTGGCGGCCGCCGAGCGGCTAGCCGAGGAAGTTCTCAACCGGCCCGACTTGGCCATGCGGTGGCAGCAGGGGCGTCTCCAGGTCGAACGGTCCGTATGGGAGCTGAAGGAGGCCTCGGGCCTGGGTCGATTTCCGCAATCCCGCCGGTCCTCCCAAACGGATGCTGCCCTCTTGACGTTGCCGCTATACGGATTCGTCGATGTGAACCACCCGACATTTCAGCGCACACTTGAAGCCATTGAAACCGAGTTGGTGCATGACGGCTTGGTCTTCCGATACCGTCAAGACAACCTCGGGCCGGCTCTCCACCCGTTCACCTTGGCGGGTTTCTGGCTTGCCCGCGTCTATCTTTTACGAGGTGACCTGGCCCGTGCCGACGCCATATTTGCCCGACAACTGGAAGTGGCTACCGATTTAAAGCTCTTTGCCGAACACGTGGACGTTCAGAGCGGCGAGCCACGCGGCAACTTTCCGCAACTCTTCCCCCACGTGGGGCTGGTGACCACATTAAGCGACCGCCGGCGGCTGGTCGCCGGGGATCGTCTCCTCGAGCCTCTTGTCCGATAGGAGACCCCGTTCTACCCTGTCCCTGTGCCGCATAGGGACAACTAGGGGGGATCTCGATGCACTTCCGGGTGATTTCATTACGAGGGCCCATGAGCCGACTATTGCTGTTGGTGATCGCTTTGGTGCTAGCCGCTTGGCTCATTAATCCGCGGCTCCATGCAACCATTGCTCCCAGCCAAAAGCCGATTCCGGTCTACCGTGTGGAGACGTCCAAACCATTTATGGCGCTGACCATCAACGTAGTGTGGGGGACCGAACACGTTCCCAAATTGTTAGCGGAGTTGAAAGATGCCCATGTGCCGGCCACCTTCATGGTCGGCGGAGCCTGGGCCGAGGCTCACCCGAACCTGGTGCGACTCATGCGGCAAGATGGCGACGAAATCGGTAATCACGGCTGGAACCATCGTCATCCTAATTCCCTGGGCTTTCAGGGGGTGGTTGAAGACATCACCCGGACAAATCGCATCATCGAAGCCATCGCTCAGGCTCGCCCCACGGTGTACGCACCTCCTTACGGCGAATTTAACCAGACAGTTCTCTCCGGTGCGCAAGCCGCACATATGACGCTTGTGATGTGGACCATCGACACCATCGATTGGCGGCCCTCATCCTCTGTCTCCTATATGGTGAATAAGGTTGCCAGACATGCACAAAAAGGGGGACTCGTTCTCATGCACCCTACAGATCGGACGGTTGAGGCACTTCCGCAAATCATTAGGACCTTGAAGGGCCAAGGGTACCAGCTCGTCACCGTGAGCACCCTTCTCCGCTCCGGAACTCCCCGTACCGACGAATAAGGTGATATGATAGGCGCATAGACGAGGGGGATGCTCCTATCAACCTGATGACAACACTAAGCTCTGGCCTAACCCTGGCCTTTGATGACACCGCATCGGTCGGTACCACGGCGTTGGCGTTCTTCGTAGCCGTAGGCAGTCGCGACGAGCAGCTCCACGAGTGGGGTATGGCCCATCTGTTAGAACATCTGGTCTTCAAAGGCGCGGCCAGCCGAGGGCAGCGTGCCATTGCCCGTCACATGGACCGGCTAGGAGCCGACATCAATGCCTTCACCACCCGGGATTACACCTGCTTTCACGCCAAAGTTCTCGATAGTGAGGCGCTCTCCGCCTATCGCTTGCTGGCCGACCTGGTGTGCGAGCCATGGCTTCGAGACGAGGACCTGGATCGGGAAAAGGGAGTGGTGGTCGAGGAGATGAACGAAAGCCTTGACGACCCGGACGACGTGGTGGACACCTTGATTACAGAAGCATTATACCGGGATCCCGCCTTTACCCATGATATCCTCGGCACGCCCGAAACCCTGAAAGGGATTGACGCCGCGAATCTCCGCCGTTTTTATCACCGTTGGTACCGACCCGACAACATGGTGTTGGCGGTATCCGGAGGAGCCCGCGAGGTGATTTTAGAGGCTTCCCAACAGGATTTTCAGACGCCCTCAGCCCTATCTTGCCTGCCGCGCCGTCGTGCCGTCCCGCCCCATCAGTTTGACCAAGTCGAGCGGGTGGAGGAGTGGGAACAGGTGAAGCTTGCGCTCGGGGTACCCGCTCCGGGACGATACCATCCGGATTACGCCCGCGCGCTGGTGGTGGCGAGCCTTCTCGGGGGACAGAATTCCTCTCGCCTTTGGCAACGACTTCGTGAAGACGAAGGCTTAGTCTATTCGGTGGGAACCCAATATGCTCCGGAGACGGATTTTGGCGACATGACTACCTACCTCAGCCTCGGCCCTGAAAAGGTCCCCGATGCGTTGAGCGCTCTTTTCGAGGAGCTTGAAAAATTGACGCAAGACGGACCTGGAGACGAGGAGCTTCAACACACACAGATGTATTTGAACACCGCCCTGGTCATGAGCCAGGAAACCCCGGACGCTCGTGTTATGCGGCTTGGCCGTTATGCCCTGGATGGTCTAGCGGCACCCGACCTTTCTCGTACCGCTGCTCTTTTGTCTCGCGTGA
>JAKADW010000067.1 GCA_021820165.1 Bacillota bacterium | reverse complement strand
GAAGACCAACGACTCGGGAGCGACGATATTCCGCGTATGATCCGCCAGAGGGAAAGGCCATCACCCGATCCCCCAGCGAGACACCCTTTACCTTGGGGCCGACCGCCTCCACCGTTCCGGCGGCGTCCAACCCCGGAATAAAGGGAGGCTGGCTTGCCCCATGGTACCGTCCCTGTCGCGCTTTAATATCGGCAAAATTCACACTCGTAGCTTCGACGCGAATGAGTACCTCGCCTGCCTTCGGCTCCGGTTTAGTCCATTCTTGGACCCGCAAAACCTCGGGCCCACCCAATGCCGTCACGACCACAACTTTCATAAAATCCCCCCATTCTTCTAGTCTCTGATTCGCCGTGAGCGTCCCATGTCCTGCTCGGTCGCTTGAGTGACACCCGAGAATGTGTAACAATCGACCCGACCCCAAACCGTATCGGAGGAATTTACGACGATGAGAACGATGAAACTTGGCACCAGCACCTTAAACGTGCCTCTGGTGGCCGTCGGATGCATGCGCCTTCACGGACTGTCATCCCAAGAAGCACAAAAGTTTTTGCACACCGCGCTCGACAAAGGCGCCAACTTCTTCGATCACGCGGACATCTATGGACAAGGGCGCTCGGAGGAAATCTTTGCCGAAGCGCTGGATATGAACCCTTCAGTTCGCGAAAGGCTCATTTTGCAGTCCAAATGCGGAATTCGCCCTGGCATGTTTGACTTTTCCAAAGAACATATTTTGAATGCGGTGGATGGGAGCCTTAGACGCCTCAAGACCGAATATCTCGACATTCTGCTACTGCATCGGCCGGACGCGCTGGTCGAACCCGAAGAGGTGGCGGAAGCGTTCGACGTGCTGAAGACCAGTGGAAAAGTCCGTTGGTTCGGGGTGTCCAACCAAAAGCCGATGCAAATCGAGCTCTTAAAGAAATTCGTGAAGGTACCGCTGGTGGCCAATCAATTGCAACTCAGCATCACCAACGCCACCATGATCTCTGAAGGCATCAATGTCAACATGGAGAACGACGCTGCTATCGACCGGGATGGCAGTGTGTTGGACTATTGCCGATTGAACGATATCACCATTCAGCCTTGGTCACCCTTCCAATATGGTTTCTTCGAGGGAGTTTTCCTCGGAAATCCTAAATTTCCTGTGTTGAATCAAGCCCTTGATCGTATTGCCGCCGCCCACCGGGTCACGCCCACAACCATCGTCATTGCCTGGCTGCTGCGCCATCCAGCCCACATGCAACCTATTACCGGCACCACCAACCCGGACCGCCTCACAGATTGTCTGAAGGCGGACGAAGTGGTTCTAAGCCGCGAAGAATGGTACGAAATTTATCGGGCAGCCGGAAACGTGCTACCCTAGCCGTCCTTATCCCCGCGGAGGCATTCGACCGCTCGGACCCGCCCCCGGCCAAATCATCGAACCCTAAATGCTGGGCTGGGTTAAAAACATGGTTCCTAGGGCCGAATCGAGCCCCGCGAGGATTTTTCGATCTGAACAAGGAAGGAGACGGCTTCGGCCATCGTCTGCACTTCCGGGGAGTCGCAAGCTCCGCCCTTCAGGGCGGGGGCGTTGACCCGACCCCGATAACGGCCTCGATTCTCTTTATCCTCGGCCTCTTCCTCCAAAGTAGACCCTGCTGTCAAGATAACCGCTCGGCAAGTATCGAGGTAATGGAATGGGAGGCATTCGACCGGGAGTGCTGCAATGAGAGAGCGGGAGCCCTTGAGGCTCCCGCTCTCACTAAGGAGAGGCTGTTACGACAACGGCAACAAATGATGGTCCTCCGTGGCCAGCTGGACCGTCACCGCGTCCGGCCCAATGGCTTCATCGATGGGGTCACCCGGAAGCTTTTTGGCCATGGCCGCCAAAAGTCGGTCGAAGGGCTCGGACAGGGCTGGCGGACGTTGAGCAACCGTAGTATACCCTTGCTCGCTTACGATGCCCTGGTCTTTGACGCGTTCGACCGCTTCCGCGAACATGGTGCTGTGGGTTGCTTCCCGCTCTTCGAGAAACTCCAGCGTCCGGCGCAACCCCGGGTCGTCGATGCTTCGCCGCAACTGATGATAGACGCGACCTGCACGAAGTTCGGCGGCAACGTCAGACATCAAATTGGAAACGATGTCGCCCGTGGAATTAATGAAGTCCCCGGTAAAGGGGGCGCCGCTGGAGTCGACTACCAGTGGTCCCACGCCACCCAAGGTGACCATCTTCTGGACTAGTGATGGCGCCTCTTTGAGCGAATGCCCGGTCGCCGCCAACGAAGGCTTCAGGTTGATGCTGGCGTTGTATGGTGTAACATCCATGGCCATCAGCTGAACGATGGCGGTCCCGACCATTTCCAAGTGACTGGCTTCTTCGACAGCGATGTTTAACAAGAGCTGCCGGGTCAGCGGATCGGGTGTTCCAAAACTTTGCACCAGATACTGCAGCAGAGCCTTGAGTTCACCATTGGCACCGCCGAATTGCTCTTGCAACATCGCAGCGGCAGACGGATCCGTGCCAGACACTTCAACCGGAAAGAGCAAGACGTCTTCGTGTTTGAACAGCTTGACCACCCCCCGCCGGTAATATGCGCATTCCGTAAGCCTGGCAGTCGATCAACGGTCCAGAAGGTCACCATGGCCTACCCTCCCTTTTTACCCGGCCTGATAACCGGCCATCGTTTACGCGAGTCTCTCCGCTGATTGATTTTGGACTTGACCGCGGCTTGCTCACGAAGACGAGGGCCTAAACGGAGGGACCTTTGAACCGATGGCAACGTTCTTATAAGAATTTTAGGGTAGTGGATTAAGTCGCCAAAAAACCTATTCCCCCCGCTCTCGCGTGGTTATTGACTGCATGCAAAAAACAACCGGGTTATTTATTTGTTAGGCCCTTTACAGCGGAACAGAATTTTGTCATAATACGCGAAACCGATGAACGAGAAGAATTCTTTGAGAGGCGTCCAGAAAGCTGGGAGGATGAAAACCAGTCGCTTCTTTAGAGTTCGATTCCACTCGGGAGGATGTCAGCGAGGAGTTGACCGTGCCGGCGATCCGGTCAATCAAGTGGGCGAACTTACGTTCGTCAATTAGGGTGGCACCGCGGGTTCTACCGTCCCTAAATTGGGGGACGGATTTTTTATTCCCCCAACAACGTTAGATGCTAAGGAGGCTACCCGATGCGCATTTTATTACCTGGCCCGACACCCATCCCTGAACCTGTTCAGGAAGCATTGATCCGCGCTATGAGCGACCACCGCGGGACGCTTTTCCGCGAAGTGGAGGAGCGAGTGCGAACGGAAATGGCTTCGCTTTTTGGAGCCCCTTCAAAAAACCATATCGCCCTATTGCCCGCATCAGGTACCGGAGGGCTCGAAGCGGCCGTTCAGAACTTTTTTCAGCCCGGCGATCAGGCGCTCGCCATCGAATCGGGGCTCTTTGGCCGACGGTTTTCAGAAGTCGCGGAAGCTCACGGGGTTGCCGTTGACCGTCTCGAGACGCCTTGGGGCCAGGCGTTTGATGTTGACGCCGTTATAACCCGCCTCATACAGAACCCGGTTCAATATCGTGCCATATTGGTGACCCACAATGAAACCTCCACGGGTGTGCAGAATCCCGTGGAACAACTCGCCGAAGCTCTCGTGCGGCACGTAGACCCGGTCCCGCTAGTCATCGTCGACAGCATCAGCGGCGTCCCTTCTATTCCTCTTACTATACGCCCGGGTATTGATGTCATCATTGCCGCCTCGCAAAAAGGGTTCATGTGTCCCCCCGGCCTTGCGATGCTCGCACTCTCGGAACGCGCCCGGGAAGCGGTCCTCCCAGATTCCCGCAGCGGCCGCTTCTATTTTGATCTTCGGCCCTATCTGGCGGACCGGCTCCCCTACACCCCGGCCGTGGGCCTCTGGCACGCGATGGATGCAGCGCTCGCCCTATTGAACCATGAAGGCCCGGCCGCTCGCCTAGAGCGCCATCAACGGCTCCGCGACCTGGTGCGGACCTTCGCTCAGGCCGGAGGACTCACACTGTTGGTTGACGACCTCGTGGCATCGCCTACCGTAACAGCCCTCGGGTTGCCCGATACCATGAACCCCACGCGCCTTAGAAGCGCGTTGGAACGGTCCGGCCTTCAGATCGCGGGCGGATTAGGGCCTTGGCATGCCCACGCCATACGTATTGGCCACGTTGGGCATCTGGAAGTCACCGATGTCGCCGGTGGTTTAGCTCTCATCGCGCCCCACCTTCCCCATCCAGAACAGGCGCTAGCCAGTATGACCCCACTTTTGAAGGAGGCCTAATGATGACCCGTCCTCGCATTCTCGTTACCGAAGCCTTAGGCCCCAAAGGGCTCGAATACCTGAAGCAGCACGCCGACGTGGACGCTTATGACCTCTTGCCGCCTGAAGAGTTGCCGTCGATGATGCACAATTACGATGCGGTCATCATCCGAAGCGCCCATCGGCTCACCCGCGACTTATTAGCCGGCCACCCACGACTCAAAGTCGTGGCTCGTGCGGGCGCGGGCGTGGACAATGTGGACCTCGATGCGGCGACCGAATTTGGCATCGCCGTCGTCAATGCTCCTGGAGCCAATGCCATTGCCGCCGCCGAGCACACTTTTGCCCTGATGCTCGCCACCATGCGGAATATTCCTGCCGGCGATCAGCACGTTCGCGAGGGTTCCTGGGATCGAGCTCGATTCCTCGGTCACGAACTCTATGAACGACAGCTCGGGATCATTGGACTTGGCCGTGTAGGGCGACAAGTAGCGCGCATTGCTCACGGATTTCGGATGAAGGTCGCTAGCTACGACCCATTTTTGTCCTCCGATGTCTTTCGGGCCTTAGAGGTTCAAGAACACACCGCGCTCGATGATTTGCTGCGCAGCTCTGAAATTCTTACCATCCACACCCCGAAATCGGGGCCAAAGCTCGGGGAACGCGAGCTTCGATTGCTACCCCGTGGAGCCGTCGTGATGAACGTCGCTCGCGGCGGTCTCATCGACGAGCAGGCCCTGGCCCGCCTAATCCAAGAAGGCCACCTCAAGGCCGCCGGCGTTGATGTGTTCAGCCACGAACCACCCGATTCGGACTCTCCTCTCTTCCGTGTACCTCACCTGGTCACCACACCGCATTTAGGCGGTTCGACCCACGAGGCCATGGTGGAAGTTGGGATGATGACGGCCCGTGGGGTCTTGCAAGCGTTGGAAAATCAAACGCCCAGCAACCTTGTCAACGTGCCCATCCCGGAGATGCCCGACGCCGATTTGGTGGCCATCGAACGTGCCGTGCGCATCGCGGGAGACGTGTTTTCAAGATTCGAGCCTAAAGCTCAGGGACCCCTCATCCTTAGTCTTGGCACACACCTTTCCGGATCCCCGGTCCCCTGGCTTCGCCAAGCGGCACTGGCAGCGTTTCTTGACCAACGTGTGGACGAACGTGTCAACACCATCAATGCGTTGGTCGTCGCCCAACGGCAAGGCATTCATCTGTTGGTGGAAGAGTCTCGTGCGACGTTGCCCGAAAGAGCCATCTCACTCCGCTGGGAAGGTCGCCCGGAAAGCGAGGTTGCGTTCTCGATCGGAGAGAGCGGCCAGATCATTTTGCGAACCATCGCCGGCATCCCCATGGAGCTCCCCTGGCCGGGTATCGCGTTAGTGACGCGTCACCGAGACGCCCCGGGCGTCGTCGGACGGGTCGGCACTACGGTTGGCCAATTCCAAATGAATATTGGGCAGCTCTACCTTGGTCGTCGGGCGGCGGGTGACGAGGCGGTAATGGTCCTGTCATTGGACGCGCTTCCGACGCCCGAGTTGATGACGGCCATTAACCAGCAGCCGGACATTCGATCCGTATATGTCTTTGGCTAGTCAGCGAGCCTGCCCCAATTGTTGGGCACGCTCTGAGGCGGCCACGATGGCCTCCTGAATCAGCGTTGGCCATCCGCCTTGGCGCAGCACCTCCAACAGTGCCTCGGTGGTTCCACCGGGCGAAGCCACCTGTGAAATCCAATCGGATAGCGAATCTTTGGAGCGGTCTCGAGCTAATCGAGCCGCTCCTTCAACCATGCGGCTCACCAGCTCGCGGGTGCGGCCCGCATCCGCTCCCAACTGCTCCCCCCCAGCGATGAGCGCCTCCAACAACAAAAAAATGTAAGCGGGGCCGCTCCCTACCAGAGCGGTGTAGGGGTCCATGAGCGTTTCGTCCATGACCGCGACCGTGCCACACGAAGAAAAAAGCGACAACACCTGAGACTTTTCCGCCTCCGTGGTCCTGGAGAAAGCCACCAATGTGGTGGATGCTCCCACGGCCGCGCAAACGTTCGGCATGACGCGGGCGACAGGGTTGGCTATCCCTAATTCGCGAATGCGCGTCGTCGTCCATCCCGCCACCGGTGAGATGATCATAGTCGATGGCATGAGGTGGGGTTTGATCCGGGCGGTCGTGTCCTGCATGTCTTTGGGCTTAACGGCGAGCACCACGGCATCTTTTCCTTCGATGTGCAAGGGGTCAAACCGCACAACGCTGTGCCATACATCGTCGTCCCATAAATATTGGTGGGTGTTGGATCGCGCAATCACCTCGACGTCTATCCCCTTCTGATGCCACCCTTCCCATAAAGCATGGGCTAAATGACCCGAGCCAACCATGACCACATCCACGATGTTTCTCCTCTCTCCATAACAAAAAGCCCGTCCCCCCTCTAAGGGCGGACGGGCCGCGGTACCACCTTAGTTGCCCGTCACAGTAGACAGGCATCTCTCATTCCCAATACCGGGGGATTCCGTGCCGTGCATTCAAGGAACTGGGACGGGCCCACTCTCGTGGTCTTCCACCTTCACCACTCGCTGAGAAGAGAGTATATGAACCCTTAGGTTCCCACGGCTCAAGATATTGTGCGCATTATAGATCCTGTAGGCGGTCGAGTCAAGCCCCTTACATAAAAGATCGTCGGCATCCGAATAGGAAGCGACCCTTAACCTTGAAGGGAAGGGTCGCGAACGATTAGGCAGCTCGGTTGGCCGGATGGCTCTTTCTCGTGTCCAGATGGGTGAGCGCATTCCAGAGGCCCCCGACAATCGTCGCCGCCCCTACGATCATGGTCACCCAGAGCGCCGAGCTGTGGCTAGTAAATCCGTAGAAGAAGGGCGTCAGCCCCAAGTAAAGGCCAAACAACGCCTCTAACCAATACCGCCAAGCCCGGTGCGCTCCATCGAACAAAGCCCAGACGCTACCGATCAAGACCAATCCACCTAAGATGACTGCGGTCCAGAGATAGGCGTCTGACTTCATGGGATTCAACGCCCACGCCGACACCACAAACCACGCACCAAAGATTGCCATCAGAACGTTTCTCCATGTCATCGCCTTACACCTCCTGGTTTTTTCTTACCGCTTCTAACTTTGTTATAGTCCCTCCCTTTTTAGTTGTTAAGCGCATTTTCTCGCCAATAAGGTCAAATTTCGCCGATTTTGTGGAGTTTTGACAGATGAGCTATCTCTTCCGAACGATTTCAAAGTCTTGGTAAAAATCTCGCGAAAAAATGGCCTGAACTTTGCCGGATATCTTGAAGATCCGAGGCATTTGAGGTAAATCTGGGATAGACTAAAGGAGGCGGGCCAATGGCAGCGGGGATTCAATATATAATCCGGCTTCACATGCAACGTGAGGTCGTTCCTTTCCGACAACTCGTAGAACTGGTGGATTCATTGGGGGGCGATATTATCGCCCTTGACTTAGTTCGGGCCGAGGATGAGCAAACGGTGCGGGACCTCACCGTGGTGGTGCCCTCGCCGGATCACCTGAAGAATTTGGAAGATGCGCTCGTACAATTGCCCGGCACCTCCATCGAAAATGTATCCGACCGAACCTTCCTCATGCATTTAGGTGGGAAAATCGAAATCCATCCCCGCATTCAGGTTAAAACCCGCGCGGATCTGTCCCATATCTATACGCCGGGAGTCGCGCGTGTCGTGGAAGCCATTGCCCAAGACCCCTCGAAGGCCTTCCAATTAACCATGAAGCGTAATACCATTGCCATCGTTACCGACGGCACGGCCATTCTAGGCCTAGGCCATTTAGGCCCGAAAGCTGCCCTACCGGTTATGGAAGGAAAGTCAGTGCTTTTTAAATGGCTCGGACAAGTAGATGCCGTTCCCATTTGCCTCGATACGACCGACACCCAGGAGATAATCGATACCGTGGTCCGCCTTGCCCCGGCATTTGGAGGTATCAACCTCGAAGATATTGCCGCCCCACGATGCTTCGAAATTGAGGAAGCTTTGAGCAGACGTCTCGATATCCCCGTCTTTCACGACGACCAGCACGGTACAGCCATCGTGATCCTAGCAGGACTGTTAAATGCTGCTCGAGTGGTTGGCAAGGAACTGAAGGATCTCCGGGTGGTCATCTCCGGGATCGGGGCTGCAGGTACGGCCGCCACCGAATTATTGTTAGAGGCCGGGGTGACCGACATCGTCGGTTATGACCGGGAAGGACCCTTGGTACGCACCCGGGAATACCCTCACCGCCCCTCATGGAACCGTTACGCAGCTCGTACCAACCCCCATCTAAGGGACGGCTCCCTTCATGACATCATGACCGGTGCTGACGTGTTCATTGGTGTCTCCTCGGGAAACCTCTTGTCGGTGGAAGATGTGGAGGCTATGGCGCCCAACCCCATCTTGTTCGTGATGGCCAACCCCACCCCCGAGATTCAACCGGAACTGGTGCAGGCCCCCGGTCGAGTCTTGGCTACCGGCCGCTCGGATTACCCGAATCAGATCAACAACGTGCTGTGCTTCCCTGGCCTGTTTCGTGGGTTATTGGATAGTCGCGCGCGGCGTATCACCACACGGATGAAACTCAAGGCGGCTGAAGCCATCGCGAGCGTGGTACGCCCAGAAGAATTGTCCGCCGAATACATCATTCCGAGCGTATTTAATAAGGAGGTAGCCTTG
>JAKADW010000066.1:7224-8951 GCA_021820165.1 Bacillota bacterium | reverse complement strand
AGGGACTCGGAATATCCTCGGGATGCAAGGCTCGCGCGATATCCAAGCGAATGGCGTGAGCGGAGTGGTACCGTTCGGCCGGGTCTTTGCTCAGAGCCCGTTCAACAATGTCGGCGACATCCTTCGGGACATCCGAGCGAATGGCGTCAATGCGAGGCGGTTCATCTTGCAAATGCTTAATAGCGACCCCAATGGCGCTGTCGCTCTCGAAGGGGAGTTTGCCGGTCAACATCTCGAACAGCACCACCCCCAGCGAGTAGAGATCGGACTGGGGTCCAATCAATCGTCCCCGCGCCTGCTCGGGGCTTAAGTACTGGACCGTGCCCAGCATCGAGCCGGTATTCACGAGGGTCCCGGTGGTAGCCGCATGGGCAATCCCAAAGTCGGTAACTTTGACAACCCCTTCGCTAGAAATGAGCACGTTTTGGGGCTTGATATCACGATGAACGAGTTTCCGCGCGTGCGCCACTTCCAAGCCTTGGGCCACCTGGTCGGCAATATCGAGGGCGACTGCGACCGATAACGGTGCCTCGCGATCAATTTTGGCCCGAAGGGTCTCACCCGCCACCAGCTCCATGACCATGTAGTGAATGTCCGGCTCCTCCCGGCCCACGTCGTACACCTGAACCACATGTCGATCCACTAAGGATGCGGCGGCACGGGCTTCTTGGTCAAAGCGGCGCACTACCTCGGCATCCTCGGCCCACTGGTGCTTCAGGATCTTGACGGCCACCAAACGGTTGAGGGTGAGATCGCGCGCCCGATAGACGAGAGACATTCCACCGGTGCCAATCCGCTCCAACACCTCGTAGCGATTGCCTAGGATACTACCGACCATAGCCATCACCCGTGTCAGACGACTCCACCAACACAACCGTAATGTTGTCCGGACCCCCGCGCTCCAATGCTTTTTGAATCAGCGCATCAATGAGCGCGTATCCGGATAACTTTTGGCTTGCCTCAAAAATGTCGTCATCACTCAGCACCGCGGTTAGCCCATCGGTGCACAACAGTAGTCGGTAGGAACCATCCCAAGCTTGCTCGGTGACATCGATCCGCACCCGGTCAAAGGGTCCAATCACCCGAGTGAGCACATTTTTGTTAGGGTGATGCTCGGCTTCTTCGGGCGTGAGTCCTCCCGCCCGTTCCATCTCCGCCGCCAAGGAATGGTCGACCGTTAGCCGAACTAAGTGGTCGTCTAATAACTGGTAGGCGCGGGAGTCTCCTACGTGAGCCACCATAAGTCGACCCGGGAACACCACCGCCGACGTCAAGGTGGTGCCCATGCCATAGAGCGCATCATCATGCTGCCCCGACTCGTAAATCCGCCGATTCGCTAGGGATACAGCGGACGCAAGCCGCGAAATATCGGTTATCGCCACACCCACCGCATCATCGAGCGTTTCCAACGCCATGCGGCTCGCCTCTTGACCGGCGGGCCCACCACCGACCCCGTCCGCTACCGCCACTAAAAAGCCATCACCAGTCACTGGGCGCATCAAAAAAGCGTCCTCATTATTGGGCCGTTTTAGTCCCTGATGACTTCGCCCAAAGGTTCTTAGGGTGATACCTGTTCCTCCTCCCGGAGTCGCAACTGCCCACAGGCGGCGTCAATCTCCTGGCCTAATTCTCTCCGTATCGTACAAGAAATCCCGTATTCTTGCACGATACTTTGGAAACGTCGAACCCGATCCTTTGGTGACGGCTGAAAGGGATGCTCATCGACC
>JAKADW010000066.1:0-7214 GCA_021820165.1 Bacillota bacterium | reverse complement strand
CAACCGGATTCCAAGGAATCAAATTGACGTGGCTGGGGAATCCCCGCACCAACTCGCCCAGTTGGCGGGCCTCCTCAACCCCGTCATTGACCGCATTTAACAAGAGGTATTCGAACGTTACCCGGCGCCCTGTTCTCTCGGCGTAATAACGGCACATGGGAATCAGGAGACTCAGGGGATAGGCGCGGTTAACGGGCATGAGCTTTTGCCGAAGTTCGTCATTGGGGGCATGCAGCGAGACCGCTAGCGTGACCGGCCACCCGCTGTCGGCCAACTTCTTTATTGCGGGAACCAGTCCGCTGGTGGAAACCGTGATGTGGCGGTAACTGAGATTAAAACTCTCCGGGTGATGGACCAACTCTAAGAATCGCATGAAATTCGCGAAGTTGTCCAAAGGCTCCCCGATTCCCATCACGTCAATCCGACTAATGTGCTGGCCTCGTTCCTTAAGCACCTGATTGCCATAGGCCACTTGGTCGGCCATCTCCCCCGCGCTTAACTGACGGATGCGACCTTTCAGCCCCGAGGCACAAAAGTTACAGCCCATGGCGCACCCCACCTGGGAGGACACGCACACGCTATATCCATAACGGTGCGGTAGGAGAACCGTCTCCACTTGCTGTCCGTCGTACAGGCGCAACAAAAGTTTGGTCGTCCCGTCTGAGGCCACCTGACTTTTCACCAGCGTGAGACGATGAAACGGATGACGCGACTGCATGGCTTCTTTGAACGAACCAGGCCAGACACTCACATCCTGATACTCGCGAGCATGATGCCGCCAGATCCATTCAAAAAGTTGCCGGCCGCGAAACCGCCGTTCCCCCTCCGCCTCGACCATGGATGCCAGTTCCTCCGGCATCATCGACAGAATGTCGCCTTCGGGAACTTTGCTTGTCGTCATCGCTCCGACTCCTTCCCTACCCGTAATCGCGCAATATAAAACCCATCCATGCCGAGATCGCCCGGCGCCAATACTAATGCCCCGCTCTGAACGAAATTGTTCAGCTCCGGATGAGGAAGCCATGGGCGCACATCTTCACACGCCAAATCGGGGTGTCGAGCCAACACCTCCTGCAATACGGCGCTGGTCTCCTCCGGCTCCGTGGAACAGGTGCTATAGACAATCACACCCCCGTACCGGACGGCCTTATAGGCCGCGTCCAACAGCTCCACTTGCTCAGCATGAAACCGCGGAAGATCGCGAACCTCTTTTTTCCAGCGCGCATCCACTCGTCGACGTAACACCCCAAGCCCGCTACAGGGCGCATCCAAAATAATCCGGTCGTAGAGCCCCTGATGGCTTCCCGCAAATTTGACCGCATCTTGCTCCCGAATAGTCACCTCTTGACTTCGATGCACGCGGGCGAGGTTCTCTTCGAGACGTTTCAATCGCGGTCTAGACACGTCCAGGCAAGTTAACCGCACGTCAGCACACTTTTCTAGGACGTGGAGCGCCTTCCCCCCTAATCCGGCGGCCATATCCAAGACCTGATCGCCAGACTTGGCATCGAGGACCCAAGCCACTAACATGCCGCTCTCGTCCTGCACGGTAACCAGTCCGTCCTGAAATGGCCGAAAAGACTCCAACCAGACGGAGCCAGCCACTCGGATAGCCTCGGGGAGATACGGCGAGGGGACCGCGTCACGACCCAACTCTGCCAGATGAGCCAAAATCGCTTCTCGCGAGACACGGCTCAGGTCGACCCGCAATGTCAACGGAGGCACCTGGTTGTCCGCTGCCAGTATCGATTCCAGTTTAGGCCCATACCGCTCTTGCCAGCGCGTCACCAACCATTCGGGGTGAGAATACTGCTCTCCCAACGAGAGAGACCCCGGACCGGCCGCTTGTCCCCGCCGTAAGATGGCGTTGACCATTGCCGCCGCCCGCGGAGCGCGCGCTCGGGTTTGCTCCACGGCTGCATTGACGGCCGCGTAATCCGGAACCCGGTCCAAAAATTGCAGTTGAAAAAGTGCCATGCGAAGGATGTCCCGCACCAGGGGATCCAGCGGGCCTTTCAAATAAGGCTTCATCCAAGCGTCTAAGTACCGTTGGTGACGCAGCACTCCATAGACCAAGGTCGTCATGAGAGCCCGATCGCGGTCCATTAAGGTTGCCCCTCTTTGGATGGCCTCGCTCACCTGGTCCCCGTGCCGGACCCGTTCTAAAGCGCTGAGAGCTTCGTCGCGCGCCATGCCAACACTATTTAGTGAAGCGTCCATAGCGCCTCCCCCCGTCGTCCCCGAACAAATTCCCCGGGACTCATCGGCCGGCGGCCGGCCGGATGAATCTGGCTCACTAAAAGAGTCCCCGCTCCGGTGGCCACCCGCCACTGGTCCTGACTCAGCACCGCTAACCCCGGCTCGCTGTCGACCAGCGCCTCGAGCGCCTCCGCCCGAAGAATCTTTATCCGAAGATTATCCAGCATAGTATAAGCCCCAGGCTCAGGGGTCATGCTTCGGACCCAGGCATCCAACTCCCGAGCCGATTTCTGCCAATCGAGATGTCCCGCTTGCGGCTCGAATTTGGGCGCCATGGTGACTCCCTGATGAGGCTGAGGATATGACGGCCAGGGACCTTCGCCCCATTTTTCCCGGGTGCTGACCCATAACCCGGCGGCCACCTCCGCCAAACGATCGGTAAGCGTCCCCGTCGTATCCTGGGGGAGAATCGGGGTCTCGGCCGTGGCCACAATTGCCCCGGTATCCACCCCCGAATCCATAGCCATCAGCGTCACCCCCGTCATTGCGTCCCCGCTCCGGATCGCCCAGGCAATGGGGTTGGCGCCGCGCCAACGGGGTAGTAACGAGGCATGCAAATTCAACGCGCCCCATCGTGGCAACTGGAGAACCCAAGGCTGAAGAATTCGCCCGTAGGCGGCGGTGAGAATCCAATCCGGTTGAAAATCGGTCCAGGGCTTGGAATAGTCTTTCAGCCGCACCGGCTTCACCACTGTCAAATGGTGCTCTTCAGCCCACACGGCTACCGTCGATGGCGTCATCACCTGACGCCGGCCGACTGGCATGTCCGGCTTGGTCACCACCAGCCATTCGTCATCGGGACTCCAAATGCGTTCCAAGATACGACACGCGTACTCCGGAGTGCCCATAAAAATAATGCGAGCCATCAAATCCTCCTCGCTAAAATTACATCAAAAAGTACGGATCACGAGTGACGCTGACGCCACTATGTTGGGTCACCAACTCCCGTAGCCGCCTTTGCGTTAGTCCGCCCCCAGATTGGGGTTCTTTGACCAGCAAATGATACCGATATTGACCGCGCACCCGGGCCAGCGGCGCCGGTGCCGGTCCTAGGATATCTTCCGAGGGAACCCATTGGGCCAAGTCCTGGTACACCTTCTCCGCGCGAGCCTTGACCCCCCCCTCTTCGGCCCCTTCGAGGGCAAAAAGCCAGAGATCGCGATAGGGTGGATAATGCGCCTGTTGCCGAAAACTGAGCTCATCGCGATAAAATGTCTCATAGTCGTGTCGATAGGCATGGAAGATCGCATAGTGGTCGGGGTTATAGGTTTGAATGACCACTCGCCCTCTCTCCTCACCCCGGCCGGAGCGTCCCCCCGCTTGTACCAATAGTTGAAAGGTGCGCTCAGCGCTACGATAGTCCGGCAAATGTAGCGCGGTATCCGCGGCGACCACCCCCACCAGCGTGACGCGCGGAAAATCCATCCCTTTGGCTATCATCTGGGTTCCCACCAGCACGTCTGCCTGACCTTTCAGGAAGGTCTGGTAGAGCTCTTGATAATCTTGTGCGCGGGTCAAGGTATCCCGGTCGGCCCGCAACACCCGGGCGCTGGGAAACAGCCGCGCCACTTCCTCGGCAACCCGTTCCGTTCCCGCCCCAAAATAGCGAATCCTGTCGCTACCGCATTCGGGACAGCGTTTCGGTAACGGGCGCTCTTTGAGGCAATAGTGGCACACCAAGCGGTTTTCCCGCTGATGATAGGTCAGCGTCACGGCACAATCGGGACACTCGAGCGCCTGGCCACAACTCCGACAGAGCACAAAGGTCGAATACCCCCGCCGATTCAAAAACAAAATGGCCTGTTCGCCCCGTTCCAACACCTCCTCGAGTCCTTTTCGCAGTGGAGCACTAAACATGTGACGATTGCCTTTTTCGAGTTCCTCACGCATATCCACCAACAGGACTGCCGGAAGGCTTCGCCCTAACACCCGTTCAGGCAATCGCAGGTGGCCCAAGACGCCCATATCGGCGAGGTAACGTGTCTCCACAGATGGCGTCGCACTTCCCAACACGACCGTGGCCCCTTCACGCTCCCCGCGCCACAAAGCCGCCTCGCGAGCGTGATACCGCGGATGTTCCTCCTGTTTATAGCTGGGTTCGTGTTCCTCGTCCACAATAATGGCACCGAGCGCAGGAAAGGGCAAAAAGACCGCCGAGCGAGCCCCTACCACCACGTCAAATCGACCATCTCGAACCCGTTCCCAAGCCAGTCGCCGCTCGCCGTCGCCGAGCCCCGAGTGCCAGACGGCAACTCGCGAACCGAACCGTTCACGAAAGCGCATCACCACCTGCGGGGTCAAGGCAATTTCGGGCAGAAGGACCAGCGCTTGCCTCCCTTGAGAGACCACCGATTCAATGAGCGCCAAATAGACTTCCGTCTTGCCCGATCCGGTCACCCCTTGAAGAAGCCAAGGCTTCCCCGGAGTGGCCAACATGGCATCGAGGGCCGCCTGTTGGGGAGCACTTAAGGGATGGCGAACGGGATTTAAGTCAGGCTCTTCGGGGGGATCCATCAACACTTCGAGCGCCTCTTCAGCGACGAGCGCCCTAAGCGCTTGCTCACCATTCTTAAATTGGTCTAATAACGTGCGTCGATCGATTGGCCCGTGGTTCCGCACGTACTCATAGATGGCTTGCTTGGTCGAGGTCCGGCCGCTGCGCTCCCCGAGCGCTCGGTACCAGATCGACTTCGGTCGAGCCGCCTGGCGTCGTCTGACGGAGGCCGGAACCATCGACCGTAACGCCTGTGACCAATAGCAGAGGTATCGCTCGGCGAGCCAGTTAGCCATCTCCAAGAGAACCGGGGTGACGACGGGCCGTATATCCACAATCGCCAGCAGCGGTTTTGTTCCGGGAGGCTCCGGTCCGTCGTAGATGCGGACGATGACCCCATGGAGCCTTCTTGGACCAAACGGTACCTCGACCCATTGGCCAGGGCTCACTTGTCCTACTTGTCCTTCTGGCACGCGATACGTAAACGGCCGGTCCAAGCCTGGGGCGACCTGGTCCACAATAACATCCGCCAACCGCCCCATTACCGTCTCGAACCAATCCAGTCTAAAAGGCGCTCAGCCGTCTCTGCCTTGCTATCGCCGATCCGCTGGGCCCCATCCGCTGTGACCAACCATGCCTCATAGGCGCCTTGCCCAAATCCCGTGCTGTCCCCTACCTGATTTGCCACCACCGCATCCAGATGTTTACGTAGCCGTTTGGCGTCGCCTTGCTCGATGGGGTTTTCGGTCTCGGCGGCAAACCCAATGAGGAGCTTCTTGCCCGCATAGCGTTGGGCCACCGTCGCAATAATGTCCGGGTTCCTATCCATCACCCAGTGAAGTCCCACGTCATCCTTGTGGGCTTTATGGGCCAAGGGTTCAGCCGGGCGAAAATCCGATACGGCAGCTGCCGCCACAACCACATCCACTTTCTCCGCCCAGGCTTGTACCCGCTGCTGCATGTCGGAGGCACTCACTACTTTTTCCCGAATCACCCGCGGGTCGACCGGGAAACTGACCCCCGGCCCGGTGACCAGCACCACCCGTGCTCCGCGCCGCACTGCTTGATTGGCCATTGTGACCCCCATTAAGCCCGTCGACGGATTGGTCAATACACGCACGGGGTCGAAGTGCTCCCAGGTGGGTCCCGCCGTAATGAGAATACCGAGGCCGTCCAAGTCTTTCGGAGCCCTGACCTCGTCGAAAGCCGCAATAATTTCCCAGGGCTCGGCCATCCGGCCCAGCCCTTCTAGGCCCGACGCCACGCGTCCTTCATTTGGTCCTACCAGATGGACACCGTCTTGCTGAAGAACCGTCACGTTCCTTTGCGTGCTCGGATGCGACCACATTTCCGGCTCCATCGCCGGCGCCATAATCACTGGCCCACGAAAGCCCAAATAGACCAAGCTCACTAGATCCTCCGCACGACCTTGGGCCAGGCGGCTCATTAACGAAGCGCTGGCTGGAGCGATAATGAGTGCTTCGGCCCAATGGGCCAACGCCACATGGGACAACGGGCCCTCGGGCTCATCGTCGCTGTGAATCCCCACCCCATGCCCGGAGAGCGCCCGAAAAGTGAGCGGCGCCACAAATTGTGCCGCCGCTGGGGTCATGACCACCCGCACGTCGTGGCCTCGCTTGATTAAGCGACTGACCACCTCGCACGATTTATAGGCGGCGATACCACCGGATACCGCCACGATGACGCGCATTACTTGATGCCGGCCGGGGGCACCTCAACGGACACCAACCCACGATGAATTTCTTCTAATGCAATCGTCACCGGCTTGGTGGCATTCACCTGCACCAGTGGCTGATATCCATCCATGATGGCCCGCCCGCGACGTGCCGCCGCTACCACCAGTGCGTACTTGCTCTTGGTCTGGCTCACCAATTCTTCCACTGATACCGGATTGGCCACCTTAGTCCTCGTCCTCCTCATCCTCGTCGTCCGTATCCGCCGGACGGCTAGTCAATCGATTGGCCACCGTCTCCGGTTGCACAGCGGATAGAATTACGTGGTCACTATCCGTCATGATGACGGCCCGTGTCCGCCGCCCGTAAGTCGCGTCAATCAACACCCCGCGATCGCGGGCTTCTGTGATGATGCGCTTTATGGGCGCAGAGTCTGGGCTGACGATGGCCACGATCCGATTGGCGGAGACAATATTGCCAAAGCCAATATTGACCAATTTTATATCCAAAAGGACCCTCCCTCGACACGTGCGCCTCTGCCGCTTTCGTTGGTAATCGTACGGAATCCGCGTCTCGATGTCAATCCAAGACGCCTAGTCGCGAAACGGCTGAAACCAGAGAATGAGCGCCAAAAACCCGAGACAATAGATCGCATAGACGAGAAGCCCGTGATTTAGAGGGGTCCAGTTGGTGGGGAATGTTAAGGCGTCGGTAATGCGGGAGAAGTAACTGGGGAAGAACAGCCTCCGCACCGCACCCCAAACAGG
>JAKADW010000065.1 GCA_021820165.1 Bacillota bacterium | reverse complement strand
GAGCCCATTATCGACCGGGTGACACCCGAATTCCCATAGAGGAGAGCTTGTTTGCTAACGCTATTCAACTCCGTGACCGGCCTACTGCATCACATCGGTGTTATAGCCATTTTTCTAGTCCTGCTCGTGGAATGCTTCGGGTTCCCCAGCCCGGACGAGATTATTCTGTTGTTTTCAGGATATCTCATCTGGGATCACCGTTTTAGCTACCCCCTGGTGATATTCATGGCGGTCGCCGGCAGTACCGTCGGCGCCACAGGCGCCTATTGGCTCGCCCGGCTAGGCGGGCGGCGCGTCATGCTAAAATACTTTCGCTTTTTGTTCCGTACCCCCGAGCGCCTCGCCTATTGGGAAAACTACTTTAAAAAGCGCGGAGACATTGTGGTCCTGATTGGCCGCATCATTTCTGGGGTCCGCGCCGTTATCTCTTATCCTGCTGGGCTGTTCGAGATGCCCTATTGGCGCTTTTTACTCTATACCGTGGCAGGATCTCTCATTTGGGCCCTATTAGCGGTAACCGTCGGTTATATCCTAGGACCGCACGTAGCTCGCGCTCTGATGGCAACCAAACACTACGAGGTGCCTGTCATCATTGGATTGGTGGTACTCTTAGTCCTCTGGTATCTCTATGAGCGTCGAAAAAAGCGGCGGCGAGAATCGCCGTCGCCCCAATAGCCACACCCTTCAATCCACAGGATACAAGCCTTCGAACACTTCTTCGGCGGGACCCGTCAAGTAAACCGGGGCGGACGAGCCCGCCCACTCCACCACCAGGTGCCCACCGGGAACCTCCACCGCTACCGGTGACGCGACCCGACCGAGGCGGATGGCAACAGCCGCTGTCCCCGCCACCCCCGTTCCGCAGGCTAGCGTCAGTCCGGCTCCTCGTTCCCAGTGGCGCATGTGGATCTCATCTTTCCCCATAACTTCTGCCGAATGGACATTAATCCGGTTCGGGAAGTGCGGATGGTTTTCCAATAGCGGACCCCACTGAGCCATGGTCTTTTCGTCCCATCGGGGTCCGAAAATCACTAAGTGAGGATTCCCCATGGAGACGGCGCTGGCAACAAAGGTGGATTCCCGCACTTGGATCTCTTCTTCCCAGAAAGAGCCCCCGAGATTGTCGGCCTCAAAGCGGGGCACCCCCATGTTGACGCGGATTGTCTTGGCTTTCCCTTGGACCGTCTCCACCACCTCTGGATAAAGCCGGCCGGCACCGGTAAGAATGGTCTGCTGGGCCCCAGCGAGGCCCCGGTCATAGAGCCATTTAGCCAAGGCCCGCAACCCGTTTCCACACATTTCTGATTCGCTGCCGTCGGCGTTGAAGATACGCATGGTCGCATCCACTTCCGGATGAGCGCCGATGAGAATAATCCCATCCGCCCCCACCCCAAAGTGGCGGTCGCAGATGCTCCGCGCTAGCGCCGACCAATCCTCTGCCCGCGCGTCTGACGTGCGAGCATCGAAATAGAGATAATCGTTGCCTAATCCATGCATCTTCCAAAAGGTTCGCCGCACGAGAGTCTCCTTTCCCTATCGGGCTGGTGCCCGCATGACGCGCCTGAGGGGCCGCAATACCACATCGCGGACGGCCGCCAAGAGCTGCACAAATCCCGACGCCAAAAACACAATCAGCCAATCACCGAGAGCCAAGGGGTCGGTTTTGAAAAGCTGCGAAAGCCACGGGATATAGATAACAGCCAGCAACATGCCGATGGACGAGAGGACCGCCAGGACCGCCCAAGGATTGGACAAAAGACCCACTTCCAGAAAGCTGCGGTCCTCCGCTCGGGCATCAAACACATGAAGCAACTGGCTCAAGATAAGCGTGGCCAAGGCCATGCTGCGAGCTTCGCGAAGACCAAGACCCCAAGGGCCCAAAGACAGTGCGAACACGGCTAAGGTGCTGACACCAATCAAAATACCACGGAAGGCGATTTTTGTGCCGAGTCCCCGCGCGAAAATTGACTCGCTAGGTGGGCGCGGTGGCCGGTCCATCACCCCGGGTGCGGGCGGGTCGATGCCAAGGGCCATCGCCGGCAGCCCATCAGTCACCAAGTTCACAAAGAGAATTTGAATCGGCAATAGCGGCAGAGGCAAGCCCATAAAGGCAGCTAAGAACATGACAAGCACTTCGCCCACGTTGCAGGACAAGAGATAGCGGATAAATTTGCGGATATTGTCGTAAATGGCCCGGCCCTCCTCAATGGCCCGCACGATGGTGGCAAAATTGTCGTCTGTGAGGATCATGGCGGAGGCTTCCTTGGTGACATCGGTTCCAGTCATACCCATGGCCACACCAATGTCAGCCTCCTTGACGGCGGGTGCATCATTTACCCCATCCCCGGTCATCGCCACCACCTGACCTCGGGATTTCCAGGCCCGCACCACGCGAAGCTTATGAGGCGGCGACACGCGGGCATAAACCCGAATCCGATCCACACGCTCGATGAGTTCTTCTTCGCTCAGCTGGTCCAACTGCCGCCCGGTCACCACCTCATCGTCCGATTGCAGCATGCCCAGTTGCCGCGCGATAGCCTTTGCCGTATTAGGATGGTCACCGGTAATCATCACCGTCCGGACCCCTGCGCGATGAGCGTGCCGAACCGCCTCCATCGCCTCAGGCCGCGGCGGATCAATCATTCCTGTGAGCCCCAATGCGATGAGTTCACTCTCCCAGCCTTCCGGGTCCTCGTTAGCCCGTAGCGGACGATAGGCGACTAAGAGCACGCGCAAGGCGTCTTCCGCCATGGCGTCATTTGCCAACATGACTTCCCGGCGCCGCCCCTCGTCAAGCGGTAGGACCTGGCCGTCGAGTTCGATAAATCGGCACCGCGGAAGAAGGACGTCGGCCGCACCCTTGACGTAGACCATTGACTGGTTGGCAGGATTCTTGACGGCCACCGCCATGCGTTGCCGCTCTGACTCAAAGGGTATTTCCCCAACACGCGCGTATTGCCGGGCCAACGCCGACGGTTTTTGACCAACGTCCAGCGCCGCGGCAAGCAAGGCGAGTTCCGTGGGGTCGCCTTGGCCCTCGGCATCGGACGAGCCGCCTTCCCTGGCCAGGCGGGCATTATTGCATAATGCCGCCCCTCTAAGGAGATGCTCCATGGCCCCCCGGGCCTTGCCCTCGGCTTTTAGGAATCCCGAGCCATCCAGGTCGCGTCTCATGCGTTGACCATTGACCCATATATCCGTCACCGTCATTTGATTTCGGGTCAGGGTTCCGGTCTTATCCGAGCAAATCACGGTCGTACAGCCCAGCGTCTCCACAGCCGGGAGTCGCCGCACAATGGCGTGGGCCCGAATCATCCGCTGAACGCCGAGGGCGAGCGCGATAGTCACGATGGCCGGCAGGCCCTCAGGGATGGCGGCCACCGCCAAGCTAACGCCGGTCAGAAACATCTGATAGAGGGGCTCGCCGCGCAAGAGCCCAGTGACCACCACGACCCCTACGATCAAGAGGGACAAAATGACTAAAACCCGTCCCAGTTGCTCCAACCTCCGCTGCAAGGGAGTTTGATCCTCGACCGCTTCACGGATTAAGTGGGCAATTGTTCCCATTTCGGTGGCCATCCCGGTGGCGGTGACAAGAGCGCGCGCCCGGCCCCGCGAAACGGTGGTCCCCATGAACACCATGTTGACGCGCTCGGCCAATGGTGCCTCGGGATCCGCAATGTCCCCAAGACTTTTCTTAACCGAGGTAGATTCGCCGGTTAGGGCCGCCTCCTCGGTTTCCAGCCCCGCTTGGACAATCAATCGACAGTCAGCGGGAACCCGATCGCCCGCTTCCAACTCGATAAGGTCACCGGGCACCAAATCTCGTGCGGGAATCTCCATGAGTTCACCACCCCGAACCACCCGTGCTTCCGGGGCTGTCAAGGCCCGTAATGTCTCGACTGACTTCTCCGCCCGGTACTCCTGCATAAACCCCAACACCGCATTCATAATCACAATCGCGACAATGGTAATACCGTCTCCGGTCTCACCTAATAGAAACGAAATCACGGTCGCGGCCAACAGGACCATCACCATGAAGTCTTTAAACTGGGCGATAAAGATTTCCACGGGCGAGGTCTTCCGGGCCTCTTTTAAAGCGTTGGGGCCATCCTCGTCCAAACGCCGCTCCGCTTCCTGGGGGGCCAAGCCCCGTTCGCCGTCCGACCGAAGCTGAATAAGCGCCTCGTCGGGTTTCAGGGTATGCCATAGGGCAGCCAACGAAATCCCTCCTGTCCATCCTCGCCACTAAGGTATGTCCCAGGCGAAACGGTCAGAACTGGGAGCGGCCCCACATCGGTCACCCAGCCAAAGCCAATAACGGACAACCGGGACGGTATATGTCGCGGTAGTCGCCTCGCGGGGGGAGATTCCGACCCATTATCACGGGAATTTCTTGGCCGTTTAGCCTTCCATCCATTTTGCAACTCCCCAACAGAAATTTACGGTAGTAATTCCATTCCACCTGTTGTATATTTATTCACACCGAGGGGGAGAGAATGAATGACACGGGTTATCAAGATTGGCACTTCCACATTGCTTTCACCGCGCGGCACCGTCGAACGCGATCGTTTGGCGGCCATTGCTCGCGGCGTCAAACAGTTAATGCAAGAAGGGGACGCCATTATCCTAGTCGTTTCCGGGGCGGTAAGCCTCGGTCGGGCGTTATCGCGGTCACGCTCTTTAAGTCGCCCGTCGTTGGCGGCACTTGGGCAAAGTCGACTGATGGCTCACTATCAAGATGCGCTTTTGCCCTATCATAGTGCCCAGATGTTACTTACCCCCGCTCTCTTGTCGCATCCCGACCAGGTCGAATTCTTACGCGACACCCTTACCTCCCTGCTGAGCGCCGGGGTCATTCCCTTAATCAACGGCAATGACGCCACCTGTCCCGCTGTGGGCGACAACGACACCTTGGCGGCTGCCATTGCGCGCCTCCTACAGGCAGACCAGCTCATTATTTTGTCGGACGTCGATGGGCTGTACACTGACAATACCGAGACTAATCCTAATGCCATTAAAGTTGCCCGCCTCTCCTGGGTCACCGAGCATCATTTTGGGCAATTTGGCCAAGGACGGCCCGGCCCACAGGGCTCAGGAGGCATCGTGAGCAAGTTAAAAGCGGCGGCTATCGCTCAAGAGGGCGGCATTGAGACCTGGCTCATGCCGGGGCATCATCCAGAGGTATGGTCGTGCCTCAGACAGAATCATCATGGCCTCGGCACCCGATTTGAGGCCCGAAAGGAGGTCTGGCATGCTGACGCAACAACTTGCTAACGCCAAGTTGGCCGCCCGAACCTTAGCGTCGATACCACTGGCCGACCGAAACGGTATTTTGAACGCCATGGAGTCGCTACTGGAAACAAACGCGGCCGCCATATTGGAGGCGAACGGTGAGGACATTCGCCGTGCCGAAGCCGCTGAAATCCCCCCAGCGCGCCTTTCGCGGCTCCGACTCACTCCTGAGAAGCTTCAAGGCCTCCGGGCGAGCCTCGCCTCGTTGCGCCAAGCTCCCGACCCATTAGGCTCCGGACGGCTCTGGAAAACCGTGCACGGAATAACCTTGGAGCAGATTCGGGTGCCATTGGGCGTTATCGGCATCATCTATGAAAGTCGACCAGGCGTGACCGTCGAGGCGGTGGCGCTGGCCATCAAGAGCGGCAACGCCATTATTCTTCGAGGGGGTCGCGAGGCCGACACCAGCAATGCTCTCCTGGCCAGTCTTTGGCATCAGGCCTTAAAGGAAAACGGTCTCCCCTCATCCCTGGTGGTCATGCTGGACGACCCTGATCGGCATCTGGCTCGAGAACTGATGCATCTCCCTGGGCTAGACCTCCTCATTCCCCGCGGGGGCGCCGGACTCATCCAGGACGTGGTGGCCAACGCTACCGTACCCGTCATCGAAACGGGCGTCGGTAATTGCCACTTGTACGTGGACCAAGCGGCCGACCTCGATATGGCACTCAATATCTTGGAAGACGGCAAAGTGTCGAGCCCTGCCGTCTGCAATGCCTTAGAAACGCTGCTGGTGCATCAAAGCCTCAAGGACCACTGGCTTCCGATGGCCTACGCGCGATTGAAGCCCTATGGTGTGGTCTGGCATGGGGACCCAACGGTGTGTGGCCTCATTGAGGCCTACCCAGCAGAGGAATCAGACTGGGCGGAAGAATATCTTGGTCTACACTTAGCAGCGCGGGTCGTGGATGACTTCGACCAGGCACTCGAGCACATCGCCCAATACGGCAGTCACCATTCCGAGGCCATCGTCACCGAGCACTATTCCATCGGACAACGCTTTTTGGCGGAAGTAGACGCCGCAGTTGTGTACTGGAATGCCTCCACGCGCTTTTCCGATGGCTTTCAGTTTGGATACGGTGGGGAAATGGGAATCAGTACGCAGAAGCTCCACGCGCGGGGTCCCATGGGCCCCGAAGCCCTAACCACGGTGAAAACGCTCGCTCGGGGGGCGGGGCACACCCGTGACCTACCCCAATAGCCAGCGACCCACGGCACCCTTGGCCAGCCCGTCTTGGGCGCCGCCGTTCGCGACCACGGGCAACCGTTCATTAAGAAAGACTCAATCCCCTGCCCCGCCACCCCTCAACGATGAGTACGCGGGGCCCCAAGAGCCGTTCTCCCGCCGAGGGCCCTCGACCGCCCGGGCCCTGGCGGCGCCCGGGACTCCCCCTAACCCACAAAATTAAGCCGTTCATGGACCACCCATTGTTGAAGATAGCTCCCTTGCCCCACCGCTACTTGAACCGCGGAAACCCTAAGGGGGTTAGACGCTCCCGAAGCTCTTCAACTACCACCTCGATCGCGCGGAACAGCCGCCGGACCGCGGTGTGTACCGCACAGGAGTCGAACGCTCACCGTATGGATATATTTTTTGGCAGGCGACGCCCTCCTTTATGTTCCGGGAGATATCACAGAGAAAAGCCCCTATGTCTCTGGACTTGACCGGGTGTTATTGCGCAAGGAACCCGAGCGTGGTGTGGAGCTTCAAGGAATGGAATTCAGTAAACTGACGTTTTATACACGAACCGACGGCAAAATTCTCATGTTTTTAGATCTATCGACGTATATTTATGCTTTGATTTGGAGGTCGCTCCTCAGGCGGCAGTTGTATTACAATATATTTGATACGATCAACCAAAGGAGTGGCGTGATGTCTAATTCTTCCATTGTTACCGTTGCCCGCATTGATGTTCCAGTCCCCTTGCCGGTCAAGCACACCCACTGTTATGCCGTGGACACCGGTGCCGGATGGCTGGTGGTCGATGCCGGCATGGACACCCCTGAAGCCCGCGAAGAGTGGGACCTCGCCTTAAAGCGCTACCCTCTCGAAGGTCACACCGGTCTCATCTTTGTCACCCATTGCCACCCGGATCACATTGGCTTAGCGGCCTGGCTGAGCGATCGTCTAGAGGCTCCGGTGGCCATGATGTCGGGTGATGCAGATACGGCCGAGCGGTATATACGCCCGAAGTCGGACGATGAGGACCGAGTCCGTACTTTTTATCATGCCCATGGCGTCCCTGATGCCTTAGTGGACGGATGGATTCGCCTTGATCAAGCCTTTCGCCGAACCCTCACCCTCCCGACCACCATACGCCGGATAACCGATAGAGAGATCCAAACGATAGGTTGCGTACAGTTCCGCTTCCTCGAGCAAGGCGGCCACACCGATCATCAGGGGCTGGTGTTCTTAGCGGAGGAACAGATCCTGTTCACGGGCGATCAAGTGCTATCGCGTATCACCCCAAATGTCAGTCTTTGGCCGAACGGCGAGCCGAATCCCTTGGGCCGCTATCTAGAGTCTCTCGAATACCTTAAGACCCTGGGGCCGGTCCGTGGACTGGGCGCCCATGAAAACGAGATTGAGAACGTCCAGGAGCGAGTCGGTCAGCTAACTCGTCATCACCAAACCCGTAACCAGGACCTCTTGCAGATTCTTGAGGAAGAACCCATGGATGCCTACCACGTGACACCCTGGCTCTTTTCCCGACGGCCTTTAGATGATTATCAGTGGCGCTTCGCCCTCGGTGAAACGCTGGCTCATCTCGAGTATCTGGTGTCCACGGACGAGGTGGCCAGGCTTCATGACGGCAATCTCATCCGCTACCAACGGGTGAGCGAATGAGACCTTGGGTCACCTTCGACCTCGACAATACGCTGGTTCGAAACCCCTATTGGCGACTGCACTTTGGTCCCTGGTTGCAGGCGACCGTCGGTCAGGAATGGCGAAGCCTGTGGGGACAATTCCGCCGGGAAGGCGAACGTCGCTGGCGATCTGGGCGCTGGGTCTCGTCTTTTGACTGGACCGACATTGCCGGAACACTCGGACTCCCTCCCCTCCCCTTGCCCACGCGGCCGCCGGCTTCCGCCGTCACCCCGTTAGTGCTTCCAGGGGCGCTATCCACGCTGATGGCGATCAAACGCCTTCCTGTACGGCTGGGGCTCGTCACCAATGGCTTTTTGCCCTTCCAGCGTCCCTACTTAGAGGCGCTCGGGTGGGACTATCTCTTCGAGCGAATCGTAACCCCCGACGTGACATTAAGGGCCAAGCCGGATAGCCGAATAATGGATGCCCTAAGCCCTGGTGTGGTACACATCGGCGATCGCTTATCCCATGATGTGCTAGTGGCCCACCGAAGCCATCGACTGGGTGTCCTGATTGGCGTATCCGCCCAAGAACTCGACCGGATCGATCCGTGGAGTCCCACCGTCGTTCGTCCGGATTTCGTTCTAGAAAACTTACGTGGATTGCCGGCTCTGATTCAAAGTCTTCTTTAAACGTCACCGAACTAAATTGTCGGCCCACCATCCGCTCCTTTTACGGCTAGCAGGTCGCTCCCCTCTTCCAAATCAGAAGCTGTTCTTCCCGACACCGGAAATTCCCGACCGAAATGATTTGGCAATAAATTCATGGTCCGATAAGGATAACACTCGGACACGAAGGACGGGGA